>NZ_JAWRVL010000009.1:0-149161 GCF_036663595.1 Halalkalibacter lacteus | reverse complement strand
ATAACGGACTTAAAAGATGGCAGTGGCTCCGCTGATTGCTTCGAGTATAAGAAAAAAGGTAAAGTTCGACCTTTTTTTATTACAACCTTCTTGTGTAACTCCAAGGAGGGCAATCGCTCCTCTCACTGCGCGCCCGTTATGAGAAACCCACTCATAACGGACTTAAAAGATGGCAGTGGCTCCGCTGATTGCTTCGAGTATAAGAAAAAAGGTAAAGTTCGACCTTTTTTCTTATACTCTTAAATATAAAACATATAGTACTCTTGGTCGCCTGAGTCTTCATATGTTGCTAAGTCTTCTAGTGTTGTGTTATCAAGTACATCCTTGACAGCATCGCGAATTTTTATCCATAGGCTACGCTTGGCTGGTTCTTCATCATCCATTACTTCTACTGGACTAATTGGTCCTTCTAGAACACGAATAATATCACCAGCCGTAATTTCTTTTGCATCTTTTGCAAGCATGTATCCACCATATGCTCCGCGAACACTTTTCACGAGCATTGCATTACGCAATGGAGCAATAAGTTGCTCCAAGTAATGTTCTGATAAGTTGTATTCTTTCGCAATTGATTTAAGTGATATTGGACCTTCACCTGCTTGTTTAGCTAACGCCATCATGATGGTAAGGCCGTAACGACCTTTCGTTGAAATTTTCATTATTTGTCCCTCTTTTCAATATAGAATCAAAATATTGTTGGCATTGTGGCAAAGTTACTCCAACCACTGATCCAATTCCAAAACAAAATAAGAGCGTCCCAATAAAAACAGTGCCTCCCATAAACCAGCCACATGCCAATACAACTATTTCCATTAATACTCTGACATATTGTACCTTCCAGCCTGTTTTCATTTGCAAAGCCAACATAAGGCTATCACGCGGTCCAGCTCCACAACCTGGAGCAATATATATGCCAATTCCATAACCTATTATCAAAATGCCCGCTAAAAGCATAAAGAATTGTAACAACATATTTTCAGGGGAAGGTATGATCCATAAAAACAGATCGATAAAAACCCCCACAATAATCATATTAATAAAAGCACCTATTGGTGGAAAAGACTTCATCAACAAAGCCGTTGCTCCTAAGATGATACCTCCCATTAAAATAGACCAAGTGCCAACGGTTAGGCCGACTTGGATCGTAAGACCAATATGTAGCACATCCCAAGGAGCTCCTCCGAGTTCTGCACGTATCATTAAAGCAATTCCGAGTGACATGACCATAAGGCCAATCATAAACGCACCCCAACGAATGAGAAATACTCGTTTACTTCTTTCAAGCTCTCCGCTAACCAAGAGAAATCCCTTCTCTCTACTTATGTCTTTGCCATTATAGCATGAAATTCTTTAATTTTGTTGGCAAACGGTCGTTCCAAAAGGATGCTTTTCTCTTTTGGAACGACCTCAAAAAATCGAAAAGTTGGCTTTTACAATCGCATCTATTACACTAACAATAGCATGGTAAGAAGAGAGGCTATAATTATGAAAAAACAACCACTCGCATATCGAATGAGACCAAAGAAAATTGAAGATATCATCGGGCAACAACATCTGATTGGAGAAGAGAAGTTACTAAGACGAATGGTTGATGTTGGTCAATTATCCTCGATGATCCTTTATGGACCGCCCGGTATTGGAAAAACCTCCATTGCAAGTGCTATTGCCGGTTCAACTGGCACACCATCTAAAATGCTAAACGCAGTCGTCCATAACAAAAAAGACATGGAGATTGCTCTTGAAGAAGCAAAAATGTATGGTCAACTTATTCTCATTCTCGATGAAGTTCATCGCTTAGACAAAGGAAAACAGGATTTTTTGTTACCCTATCTTGAAAATGGGCTTCTTATATTAATAGGGGCTACAACTACAAATCCCTTCCATTCTATTAATCCAGCAATTCGTAGTCGCTGTCAAATATTTGAACTTGAGCCTCTTAGCGTTACTGATATCAAACAAGCCTTACAACGGGCCCTTTTTGACAATGAAAATGGATATGGGAAAGAAAAAATAAATATTAGTGATGAAGCACTTACTCACTTAGCGCAAGCATGTGGAGGCGATGTTCGTTCCGCATTAAGCGGCTTAGAATTAGCAATCCTTTCAACCTTTTCAAATGAATTCGAAGAAAAGACAATTTCTTTGTCAACAGTTGAAGCATCAATTCAAAAGAAAAGCTTCCATCATGATAAAGATGGTGACGCACATTACGATGTTCTATCAGCCTTTCAGAAATCGATAAGGGGTAGCGATGTCAATGCAGCTCTTCATTATTTAGCAAGACTACTTGAAGCTGGCGATTTAGTAAGTATCAGTAGACGACTACTCGTCATAGCCTATGAAGATATTGGACTAGGCAATCCTCAAGCCGGATCACGGACCTTATCTGCCATTGAATCAGCAGAGCGCCTAGGACTGCCTGAAGCACGAATTCCACTAGCAAATGCAGTTATTGAACTTTGTTTGTCACCAAAGTCGAATTCTGCATACAAAGCACTTGACGCCGCTTTAGCTGATCTTCGCAGTGGCGTAGTGGGAGATGTTCCTAAACACTTAAAAGATGCTCATTATCAAGGGGCAAAGCAACTTGGCCGAGGAGTCGATTACAAATATCCTCATGATTTTGAACACGGTTGGGTAAAACAGCAATACTTACCTAATAAATTAAAGAATTCAACCTATTATGAACCGAAACGGACAGGAAAATTTGAACGAACATTAGCAGATATTTATGAACGACTTCAAAAAAATGAATAGGTGAAACATGAGAAAAGAGGTTAATATCTAGAGAACTCTAGTATTCAACCTCTTTCTTATTATTCTGACTCACTATTTTATTTTGAGTTGAAGGTAGCATTGTAGATTCCCACGCTAAAATAAACTTCCACTGAGTTATTAACCCTTGACTTTACTATTACGAGTACAACTCCTCCTCCTTATCCACGATGTATATTTATGATCATCTCTTTTTTCTATCACCCTTGTATAAAGGTTCGTTAATCGGGGCAGAATTGGTATCAACTAGATAGAAAATTATTAAAGGAGATGACAAGAATGAAAGTTAGACAAGATGCTTGGTCACATGAAGATGATGTATTATTAGCAGAAACTGTATTGAAACATATAATTGAAGGTAGTACGCAATTACGTGCATTCGATGAAGTAGGCGACGAATTAAACCGAACGTCTGCCGCTTGTGGCTTCCGTTGGAATGCGGTAGTACGTAATCGCTATATGAAACAAATTGCTGAAGCAAAGAAAGAACGTAAGGAACGAAAGAGGGCTGCTTCTTTTTCTTATTACCCTCAAATGAGATCAATGTGGACACCTCAACCTAGTATAGAGCGAATGAATCAATCACTAGATAGTGAGATGTCAATAGAATCTGTCATTCATTACTTGCAAACGGTCATGCATACAAATGCTCAATCGCCGTCTTTGCAGCGTGATAATGAAAAACTCGTTAAAGAAAATAAAGAACTGGAATCACGTAATCGTGAACTAGAACGAGAGTTGAAGAAAATAAAACAGGATAATAGTATCATTGAAGAGGATTACCAATCTCTTATTCAAATTATGAACCGAGCAAGACGTATGGCGATTTTAGAAGATGAGGAGTCCCTTTCTACGGCTGCATTCAAGATGGACAAGAATGGCAACCTTGAAAAGCTAGCTAAATAAGAACTAACCTAATAGAGGATGTACCAAAAGGGTCGTTTTTACCCTTTTGGTACATCCTCTAAAACCAAGGGTCTGACCACTAGTGCAAACTAGTTGAGGTCAGACCCTTGTTGAGACTTTTTTAGCGATTTATTTCAATTCCTGTTAAAAGTTTTGTTATAACATGTCCAGCCATAATAAGTCCTGCTACAGAAGGAACAAACGCATTAGATGATGGAGGCATCTTCGCTTTCCGAATACTTCCTTGCTCCGCCGCTTCCGAGACAATCTCTTGACGAATTTCTTCTCTGATCTTAATTGGTTGTTCATCAGAAAAGACAACTTCGATTCCTTTTCTAATCCCTTCTTTACGCAAGCGAGTTCTGACAACCTTTGCAATTGGGTCATGACTTGTTTTTGAAATATCAGTAATACGCAAGCGAGTTGGATCCATTTTATTTGCTGCACCCATACTAGAAATAATCGGGATATTGCGTTCTAGACATTGTTTCATTAGGTGGATTTTATAACTTATCGTATCACTTGCATCAATTACATAATCTAAACCATAGCTAAAAAACTGTTCGTATGTCTCTTCTGTATAAAACATTTTTAAAGCAATAACTTCACATTCAGGATTAATGTCTTGAATTCTTTCTTTCATTAATTCAACCTTTTGTCTACCGACTGTAGACAACAATGCATGAATCTGCCTATTTACATTCGTAATATCAACATCATCTTTATCAACAAGCACTAACCTACCGACTCCAGAACGAGCTAGTGCCTCAGCTGAGAAAGAGCCTACTCCTCCAATACCTAAAACTGCCACTGTGCTATTTTTCAATTGAGCTAACCCATCATACCCGATTGCTAGTTCATTTCGTGAAAATTGATGCAACATTCTACTTGCCCCTTCCAAACGGTATTATCGGAATTGACTATACCATAGCAAAAATGAAAAGTCTAAGTGCATTTTAAAGGGTTTGCAAATTGCACTTCGCTCATTCCTAATACACACAAAAAAACAACTCTCTTATAAAAGAAGTTGTTCCTTATTCATCATATAAAGTAAGAAATCCCAATAATGCCGTTTTACTTATAGTTTTGAACCTGCTCCTATGCAGGTGGGTGCTCTGTACAAATGATCTTACTTCCCTACAAGAAGGCTTGTAATTACATTTACAACGCAAGCTCCCGTCCAAATTCTGTTGGCTCAAAACGTAGATGCATACGTACATCTTAGGAAATCTTACTTGCTTACATACATTCTATCAAGACTAAATTAGAAAGTCAATTACATAATCAGAATATTCAGCTATATAATGATTTGGTAATTTCTCATTCCCTATGTTACAGTTTAGCTAATAATTATTAATGTGAGGTGAGCCTTGTATGAATCTACTCGCTAGTCAAAGATGTGTTGAAATTCACCAAGAAATCGGTTGGACCGAAAAGCGTATCATTGAAACATCATTCGACATGAAATTATTTGATAACAAGCTAATTGTCAAAGATGATACATTCGAGTTAACTTCAATCTTTGACATTTCTTATCGAAAAAAGCCAGAACTAAACGCAATGGGTTTTTTGTATTTACACACGAACCGCGGTGTTCGAACTTATTATATTAAAGATGATGCCTATCCATTAGTAAGTGCCTATCAAAAGCTTAAATCAGAACGCCCCGAATTGCGCTGAATGAATTGTCTTTTCTCGTTTCCTTGTCGATATATCACCATAAATAGGATACATTTCAAAAGGGGATGAGTGGTTACTTGGTACAATCCAACCTTCCCCCTCATGATGAGCATATGTATCAATCACAGCAATTCCCGCTTGCTTTACCCATTCCAATGCTTTATTTCGTTCTGAATGATTGATGAATACGAAAGCATGCGTAAAGGACTCCTCCATATCCCATTTTTCTTCTTTTGTATTTCTCCATGCACTTGTACTTCGTTCATGGAAAATAAAATCTTCAACCATGCTATTTGCTGTAGCTTCTTTTCCTGCTCCTGGTCCAAGAAAAAGAAGTTGATCAATGGATTCACCCTCTAAAGAAATTCCATTCGTAACCCCTCTGACGTTCGCTAACGGTTCAATTGGTGATAAAAATGCCGGAGTCACACGACCTTTCACCCCTGATTCGCCTCTCCATGCTTCAGCAACTAACTTCACTTTAAAACCAAGACGCTCTCCCACTTCAACATGCCAATCTTCAATGCTTGATACACCTTTTCGATAGAATGATGTAACAGGTGACCACTTTCCAAAACATAGACGACTTAGAATCCGAATTTTATACCAGGCATCAAACCCTTCAATATCATCTGTAGGATCAGCTTCAGCATACCCTAGTTCTTGCGCCTCCAATAACACTTCAGTAAAGCAACGATGATTTTCAATCATTTCAGTTAACATATAATTGGTTGTTCCATTTAAGATCCCAGATACTCTAGTTATAGGTGTAGTCGTAAGAGTTCCTTTTAACGAGTTAATAATCGGGATTCCTCCTGCAACTGCTGCTTCATAGCCATAATAAGTAGAGTGGGCAGTTGCTAGCTGCTCAAGAATTTCTCCCTTTTCAGCCACTAGTTTCTTATTTGCACTAATTACCGGTACCCCTTTTTCTAACCACTTTGCGGTATATGAGAAAGCTGGTTCAATCCCACCAATCGCTTCAAAAATAACATCAAATTTAGCTATTCCACAAAACTCTTCCCAGCTAGTTGTCACAAATGCATCGACTTTCTCAGCTCGCCGCTTTTGTTTATCCTTTACCAATATCGCTGAAATTTCAATATCTTTTTTTAGTAATTGCTTGATTTGGTCTTTAGTCTGTAGCAATCGTTCATATACACCACTACCAACTGTTCCAAATCCTATTAAACCTATTCGTATCATCTCATGTCCCTCTCTCTCTATAAAACAAAAAACCTCTCCTGATAAGGAAAGGTTTTTTGCCTTCACTTATCTTCCAGAATAAAATCATTCTGCTGAAAGTAGCACCTTTTTTGCATGGCTTGCAAAAAGGTTGCCGGGCTTCGACGGGTCAGTTCCCTCCACCACTCTTGATAAGTTTGAATATTCAAACGTTCAAATTCTATTAACAATGATTATACGTTACCTATTGCCTTCTGTCAAACTAATTTATTCTTGTTCGAAGAGGTAAACTCACCTTTTCGGACCTCTTACACATTTACCTTTTCTGTCTTCTTACCAATAATGGATAAATTTAGATCAATTAACTGTTCGACGCTCACTTCACCAGGTGCATTGGTTAATAAGCAGCTTGCACTTGCTGTTTTCGGGAAAGCTATTGTATCACGTAAATTCGTACGACCAGCTAAAAGCATAATAAGACGATCCAAACCTAACGCAATCCCTCCATGTGGCGGAGTGCCGTATTCAAATGCTTCTAACAAGAAGCCAAATTGTTCACGCGCCTCTTCCTCAGAGAACCCAAGTGCTGTAAACATTTGCCCTTGAATATCACTTTGGTAAATACGTTGAGAGCCACCACCAAGCTCATATCCATTTAAAACAAGATCATAAGCATTGGCTCGTGCACTTCCTGGATCAGTTGCAAGAAGTTCTATATCTTCTTTTATTGGGCTTGTGAATGGATGATGCAAAGCTACATAACGTTTTGCCTCTTCATCGTATTCAACAAGTGGGAAATCAACAACCCAAAGGAAGTTATATTGGCTTTGATCAATCAAGTCAAACTGTTTACCAAACTTCAAGCGCAATGCACCAAGACTATCAAATACAACTTGCTTCTTGTCTGCCCCAAAGAACAGAAGGTCTCCCGTTTCTGCACCTAATGCTTCTTGAAGAGCAGTTGCTACATCCTCATCAAAGAACTTAGCAATTGGACCTTTAAGCCCTTCTTCTTCAACTTTTAGCCATGCTAAACCTTTTGCACCATATTGTTTCACAAAATCAGTAAGAGCATCGATTTCTTTACGCGATAGCTTGTCTGCTCCACCTTTCAAGTTTAATCCCTTAACTGTACCACCAGAAGCTAGTGCACTTTGGAATACTTTAAACTCTGAATCCTTCACAACATCAGACAGTTCTACTAACTCCAAACCAAAACGAAGGTCAGGTTTGTCTGAACCAAAGCGATTCATTGCTTCATCATACGTAAGACGAGGGAACGGCAATGATACTTCAATCCCTTTTGTTTCCTTCATAATTTTCGCCATCATTTTTTCTGTCATTGCAAGCAAGTCTTCTTTATCCATGAATGATGTTTCGATATCGACTTGTGTAAATTCAGGTTGACGATCCGCACGAAGATCCTCATCACGGAAACAGCGAACAATTTGATAATAACGTTCAAAACCAGATACCATTAACAATTGCTTAAAGAGCTGCGGCGATTGTGGCAACGCGTAAAACTCACCATGATGTACACGGCTTGGTACAAGATAATCACGAGCTCCCTCTGGTGTACTTTTCGTTAGCATTGGCGTTTCAATTTCCATGAAAGCTTCTTCATCAAGGAAGTCACGTATTAACTTCGTCGTACGGTAACGTAACTTAAACGTCTCTTGCATATCAGGACGACGAAGGTCAAGATATCGATATTTTAAACGAACATCTTCTGATGCATCTGTATCTGCTTCAATTTGAAAAGGTAGAGGCTTCGACGCATTTAAGATACTCATTTTATCAACATGGATCTCAATTGAACCTGTTTCAATTTTTTCATTTACTGTTTTCGGATCCCTAACAACGACTTGTCCCTCTACCTCAATGACATATTCATTCCTTACTCGTTCTGCCACAGCAAGTGCTTCTTGGTTTACTTCAGGACTAAAGACAACTTGAACAATACCAGATCGATCACGAACATCTAAAAAAATAACTTGACCTAAATCCCGTCGTCTTTGTACCCACCCTTTTAATTGTACTCGTTCTCCTGCATGTTCTTCGCGTAGCATTCCACAGTGATGTGTTCTTCCTATCATCCTACTTACCTCCTAAGGTTTTCTCTTTAATATGATCAATAAATGTTTCTAGCTCTATTTGTACCTGTTCTCCTGTTTCCATGTCTTTCACATTAATGACTCCATGAGTAAGTTCATCATCTCCAAGGATTGCTGTGAAACGTGCTTGTAAGCGATCAGCTGCTTTAAACTGAGCTTTCATCTTCTTATCTAGATAATCTTTATCAGCACTAACACCTGCACTTCTAAGGTTATACAGGAGTTCAACAGTCTTTTCTTTTGCCGCATCACCCAATGAAACTAGATAGCAGTCTAACTTCGGAGCAACAGGAATTGCTTGTTCTTGTGCTTTTAATGCCATAATGACACGCTCAATACTAAAAGCAAAACCAATTCCAGGAGTCGATGGACCACCAATTTCCTCAACAAGACCTGTGTAACGACCACCACCACAAAGTGTCGTAATCGCACCAAATCCCTCTCCTTCAGCCATAATCTCAAACGCAGTATGAAAATAATAATCTAGTCCTCGTACAAGAGTTGGATCAACTACATAAGATATACCAAGTTGATCTAAATAAGTCTTAACCTGACTAAAGTAAGAGCTAGACTCTTCATTTAAATAATCAAGAATAGAAGGTGCATTTGACATTAACGGATGGTCACGATCCTTTTTACAGTCCAAGATGCGCAAAGGGTTTTTATCTAAGCGATTTTGACAATCTTCACAAAACTCTCCAATACTTGGTTTAAAATGATCAATTAGTGCTTGACGGTGTGCTTCTCTACTTTCTTTATCACCTAAACTATTTAATACTAACTTCACATTTTTTAATCCTAACTCCTCGTACAAACTCATTACTAATGCGAGCACCTCTGCATCAATAGCTGGATCATGACTTCCTAAAGCTTCCACTCCAAATTGAACGAATTGACGCATGCGCCCTGATTGTGGACGTTCGTACCTGAACATAGGACCTGTATAGAAAAGCTTTGTTGGCTGATTAGGATGACCATACATTTTCTTTTCTACATAAGATCGAACAACAGCAGCTGTTCCCTCTGGTCTTAATGTTAAACTTCTATTTCCACGATCAGCGAATGTATACATCTCTTTTTGAACGATGTCCGTTGTGTCTCCGACTCCACGTTGAAATAAGTCTGTATGCTCAAAGATCGGAGTCCGTATCTCCTGATAATTGTATCTTCGACAAACGTCCTTCGCCTTTTCCTCAATGTATTGCCAAAGCTCTACTTCGCCTGGCAATATATCCTGCGTTCCGCGCGGGATTTGAATACTCATTCTTTCTCCTCCAAACATAAAGTCATAAAAAAAACTCTCGTCTCTGATGAATTTTCATCAGGGACGAGAGTTTTATACCCGTGGTGCCACCCTAAATTGAAGCAAATATTGCTTCCACTTTAAACAGTTAACGCCTGTCTACGTCTTTTCCTACTAGTATACACGTTTCAGAAAAACTCCTCAGAGGTGTTCATTCATTAAGACAGATATGGAGGGCTCTCAGCCACGACCTCTCCTCTCTTTTTTACCTGTAACCTTAACTACTATGCCTCTTCTTCGGAATATTAGCTTTTTGAATTAATTGATTATTATCATACGAATGTTCAAGCTACCTGTCAAGAGGCTAATTACGATTTAGCTTATTCTTTAGTACCTTTACATCACGTAATGATACACCGAATTCACTTGCAAGTTCAAGATTCGTTTGCTGATTTTCCCTTTCAACAAAACTATGATAATCCATATTAAATAATGGTTGGAAACGATTTTGATGCATTTGTTGACGCATACTTGAACGCATTTCATTCAACCCTTCCTAGTCGTTTCTCTTATTTTGACCATATTAAGAGAAAAACTTACATTGGAAAGGGAATTACTTAAAGTAGTTGCGCCGAGGTAGTTCCAAAAGGGAAAACCGCCCTTTTGGAACTACCTCTCTACAATCAATGTTACAGGACCATCATTTACGAGTGATACGTCCATCATCGCTCCAAATACGCCGGTTTGAACATCGATCCCTTTCGTTCGTAGCACATCGTTGAATTGATCGTAACGTTCCTTAGCTAATTCAGGTTTAGCCGCATTCATGAAGTTAGGTCTTCTCCCTTTTTTACAATCACCATAAAGCGTAAATTGAGAAATTGATAAAATTTGGCCATTCACATCTTTTAATGAATGGTTCATTTTTCCACCTTCGTCTTCAAAAATGCGTAAGTTTACCACCTTATCCGCTACATACTCCACGTCTTCAATCGTATCCTCGTGTGTGATCCCGACAAGTAAAGTCAATCCAGCATCTATTTGTCCAACTGTTTCCCCATTTACACGAACGGATGATTCTTTTGTTCTCTGTAAGACAACTCGCATTGCTTCACCTCTAATGCATCACTCTTCGTACTGAATAAATATCATGTAATTGTTTAATTTTATCAACCACTTTATGTAAATGGTCGATGTTATGAATCGAAATCGTTAAATGAATCGTCGCTACTTTTTGTCGATTATCAGAACGTCCTGAAACAGCATTGATAACCGTTCTTGATTCAGTAATAGCATGTAGTACTTCATTTAATAACCCATTTCGGTCATAGCCTGTAATTTCGATATCGACGTTATAGGACTTGCTTTGTTCTGTGCTGCCTTCCCACTCTACTTGTAAAAGTCTTGTTTGCGCGTCTTCATTTTGAACATTTGTACAATCTGACCTATGAATGGAAACACCTCGCCCTTTTGTTATGTACCCGATAATTTCATCCCCAGGTACCGGTGTACAGCAACGGGATAGACGAATAAGAAGGTTATCTACCCCTTTTACGCGAACACCAGAGCTTACCTTTTTTTTCGGTCTATACGTTTGTACATCTGAAAGTGCTGCTGCCAACGATTTATCTTCTTGTTCTTGATCTTGCTGTTTTCTTAGTTTTTCCGTCATACGATTGACAATTTGTTTCACACTGATTCCACCATAACCAGCGGCTGCAAACATGTCTTCTTCACCGGAAAAACTAAACTTATTGGCTACATCGGCGATGTTCTCTGCTGTAAGTACTTCTTTCGGTTCAAAATCAAGTGCACGTATTTCTTTCTCTACTAACTCTTGTCCTTTTTCAACGTTTTCTTCTCTTCGCTCTTTTTTAAACCACTGCCTAATTTTATTTTTGGCATGAGATGATTTCGTTATTTTCAACCAATCTTGACTTGGTCCATAAGAATGTTTCGAAGTTAGTACTTCAATGATATCGCCAGTGTTGAGACGGTGCTCAAGTGGAACCATCTTTCCATTTACTTTGGCCCCGATACATCTATTTCCGATTTCACTATGAATACGATAAGCAAAATCAAGTGGTACCGAACCAGCTGGTAACTCGATTACATCGCCCTTTGGAGTAAAAACAAAAACCATATCAGAAAATAAATCCATTTTTAAAGATTCCATGAATTCTTGAGCATCATTTGTTTCTGTTTGAGACTCAATTACGTCCCTGAACCAACTAAGCTTATCTTCAAATGTATTTTTATTTAGGGTAACTTCTTTTCCCTCTTTATACGCCCAATGAGCTGCGACCCCAAATTCAGCAATTCGATGCATCTCTTCTGTTCGAATTTGCACTTCAAGAGGATCTCCGTAAGGACCAACAACCGTTGTGTGAAGGGACTGATACATATTCGCCTTTGGCATCGCAATATAATCTTTAAAACGACCAGGCATCGGTTTCCAGCATGTGTGAATGACACCTAATACCGCATAACAATCTTTAATGCTCTCAACCATAATTCGAACAGCTAATAAATCGTATATTTCATTGAATTGTTTGTTTTGCAGAATCATCTTTCGATAAATGCTATAAATATGTTTTGGTCGACCAGATAACTCAGCCTCAACCTTCACATCTCGCAAGTGCTCTTGGATTGTCTCCATAACACCTGACAAATATTTTTCGCGTTCTGCTCTTTTCTTTTTCATTAGATTGACTATTCTGTAATATTGCTGTGGATCTAAGTATCGCAATGCCGTATCTTCTAACTCCCACTTGATCGTTGAAATCCCAAGCCTATGTGCAAGTGGAGCGAAAATCTCTAGCGTTTCATTTGATGTAACACGTTGCTTTTCTGGAGGCATAAATTTCAACGTGCGCATATTATGAAGACGATCAGCTAATTTAATTAAAATAACTCGAATATCTTTCGCCATCGCGATTAACATTTTTCGATGGTTTTCAGCTTGCTGCTCTTCTTTTGACTTGTACTTAAATTTCTTTAATTTCGTAACACCATCGACAAGCATCGCAACTTGTTCATTAAACTCTTCTTTTAAATTTTCTACCGTTACCTCTGTGTCTTCGACTACATCGTGTAAAAATGCTGCAGCAACAGAGTTAGGATCAAGTTCAAGTTCAACAATGATCCCCGCTACTTGAATAGGGTGTAGAATATAAGGCTCTCCGGATTTACGGTACTGCCCTTCATGGGCACGCTCTGCATATTCATAGGCCTTACGTAAAAAAGCAACGTCTTTCTCATTTAAATATCGACTTGCTTTCTCTAATACTTGATCTATCGTCATGGAATCACCTATTTACGATTCAATATTTCTTTTCATTATGGGTAAGTTTCGGAGCTATGTAAAGGAAAACAATGAAATTTATCCGACTAATACGAAAAAGGGGCAACTCAAACTTAAAAGCACTAACTCTAGAAGTACATTTTTGACTTTCTACTTGAGTTAGACCTTCTGCGAGCACCCCACATGTTCTTTAGTTATATGTCATAAGTGAAAATAAGTCATATTTCCCCAAAAAAGTTCGTCCTTCTAAATAGCCAAGTTCAATCATAAAGGCTACGCCAACTACTTCTCCACCAAGCTGTTCAACCATTTTGATCGTTGCTTCAATCGTCCCACCAGTTGCAAGCAAGTCATCTGTAATAAGAACTCGTTGTCCTTTTTTGATAGCGTCTTTATGAATCGTTAACCTATCTTTCCCGTACTCTAATCCATAATCAACCGATATGACTTCACGAGGTAGTTTCCCTGCTTTTCGTACCGGAACAAAGCCAGTTTCTAACGCGTACGCAATTGGACAGCCAACAACAAATCCTCTAGCCTCAGGACCTACGACAACATCTATTTTTTTATCCTTTGCAAACTCAACCATCTCATTGATTGCTGCTTTGTAGGCAGGACCGTCTTGCATAAGTGTCGTAATATCTTTAAAACGAATGCCTTCTTTCGGGTAATTATCAACAATTTGAATATATTTTTTGAAATCCATTTTACACCGTCTCCTTGATCGTCGTATCATCTATAGGCTTTGTTTCTAGAACTTCGGCGAACCATTGCTTTAAATCGACATACGAAGAGTAAACAAAGTCATTTTCAATATATGCTAGCTCTTGTTTTTCACGATAAGTAGCTGATTCATCTAAGCCTTTTTTCTGTGGGTTACTAGCGACATGAAGCATTCCATCATCTATTGTAACAAAACCTAGCTCGCAAAACACCTTTGACATAAAGTTAATCGTATGACGTGACCACCCTTTATGTTTAGCTAAATCCTCACTGTGCTTTTTCATATTAAATGATTTCTTCTTTAAAAGAAATGCATAGTACCACTTAAATTGTTCTCGATTCGGATTGGTTGTAAAAAAACCATCTTCCTCATGAAAAAAGATCGTATAAATGCGACTAGGCTCTCCATGGTTTGAAAAAAGTGATGCGAGTTGTTCACGCGCTCTCGGAATATCAAGTAGAACAACAAACTGATTAGACAAATCATCTAAGTTTCCTTGTCCACTAACATCATAAACAGTTTCTTTCTCGAGACCTAATTTAGCTTGCGTATCTTTGTTAAAAGCAACCAAAACTCGTTTTTCAACAGGGATTGTAGAAAGTCGCTCATGCAAACGTGTCTTTTGTATACTTCTCCAATCAAAGAGTTGCCACTCCGATACGCCTAAATCCTCTATCATCAATTGTGGCTTTACACGTCCATTCCACTCATTGATTGACAGCGTTCCGACTGCTGACACTTTAGCATGTGAGGTAATCTCCTCACACAAATACCCGAGATGAAAACCGATTCCATCTAAGGTTGAGCCGTTTTCTGTAAACCCTACCTTTAAATGATTCGAATCACTACCAATTTTTCTCATCTGGTCAAGTTGAACTTCTTGCAGCAATACTTTAGGTGTTGGATTTTGAACGCCAAAAGGAGCTAGTTGTTCTAATTGCTTAATGACTGACACAGAAATTTCATCAACACTTGCAACTAAGTCAATCGATGTGACTGGTTTAAAGTCATCTTCTGTTAATACTTCATTTGCTTGTTGATTGAGTCTCATACGTAGTTCATCTAAATCGTTAGCTTTCATCGTTAATCCTGCAGCCATAGGATGCCCACCAAAATGCGGCAAGATATCTCGGCTTTTTGAAAGCTCAGCAAACATATCAAAGCCTTCAATACTTCTTGCTGAACCTTTCGCAAGACCCTTTTCTTGATCTATACTTAAGACGATAGTCGGTCTGTAATACCGTTCAACAAGACGAGAGGCAACGATTCCGATTACTCCTGCATTCCACCCTTCACCAGCAATAATTAGCACACTATTATCGCTTGGAGGGTAATACTCCTCCACTACAGCTACGGCCGCTTCTGTAATTTCACTCACGATAGCTTGTCTCTCTTTATTTAAGTGATCAATTTCTGTTGCTAACTGCTCTGCTTCTTCTTGTGTTTCAGATAATAACAAATCAACAGCAGGATCAGCCGAATCTAACCTTCCTGCAGCATTAATTCTAGGACCAATGCCAAACCCAACATGATCGGCTTGAATGACTTGTGATTCTATTCCACATTTTTTCTTAAGCGCAATTAACCCAGGCTTCTCTGTAGCTTGAAGTACGTGCAGTCCTTCCATCACAAGTAAACGATTTTCATCAACGAGTGGAACTAGATCGGCAACGGTCCCGATAACGGCTATGTCTAGCCACTCTTTTGGCACCCTACCAAGCAATGCCTGTGCTACCTTTAATACGACACCTACTCCCGCTAAGCCTTTAAATGGATAAGGACATCCAGGCTTCTTCGGATTTACAATCGCATACGCATCTGGTAAAACAGGCGGAGCCTCATGATGGTCTGTAACAATAAAATCAAGGTTGATTGCTTTTGCCACATTGGCAACGTCGACAGCAGCAATACCCGTGTCCACCGTTACAACTAATTGATAGCCTTCTTCTTTCGCTTTTCTAATTGCCGGTTCATTCGGCCCATAGCCTTCTGTAAATCGGTTTGGAATATAAAAGTCTACGGATGCACCTATAGATTGCAAGGCTTTATACATTAGTGCCGTACTACTAACACCATCGGCATCATAATCTCCAAAAATAAGAATTCGCTCATTTTCCTCAACTGCTGCCTGAATTCTTGTTACAACTCGTTCCATATCATCTAACAAAAATGGGTCATGAAACGTCATTTCCTCTTTATATAAAAAACGCTTTGCTGACTCGACTGTGTCAATTCCTCGATTAATAAGGAGCGTGGCCACAAGAGGAGCAACGTTTAATTCATTCACTAGTTGATCTATTTGACTGGATGCTTGTTCTTTAATCTTCCATCTAGCTTTCGGTTTCAACATAAAAAACACCCCTTGAATGTCTCATTATACAGGAGCATTCGAGGGGTTACAACGTTCAATCATTTGTTTCCTTAGTCTGGTATTTTTCAATATTTTCATCTGAAGATCTTCTTTTTTCTATCTGTTTTCCTTTGTTTGAACCACCCTTGTTCGCCTCGGCATGTTTCAATCTTTTTACTTCAGCTTGTAATTGATAAATCTTCAACATCCCTACAGCACCAACAATAATAGCCCCCATTAAGACGGACCCTAAAATCACTAAAATTAATGGCCATTCAGCCGTTCCAAATAAATAATTCACACGAATTACTTCCACATTAATGACAGCAAAGATTGCAATAATTACAGCGGCAATTAATCCAAGAATTAAACTCCATTGCCCTCTCATTTATCAATCTCCTCTCTCACCTTCTTTGTCTTTCTGTATGGATTAATATGAACGAGCACATCATGAACATTCTTTTCTTCTAAAAGTCGCTCTTTCACCTGTTTTCCAATTGTATGTCCCTCCTCGACTGTAATGGACGGTTCGACAGCTACCTTTATGTCAATGATGACATAGTGACCATGCTCTCTTGCTAAAAACGCATCGATATTTAATACACCTTGAACGTTTGCTGCAGCCTTTTTCATTTCAACCGTGTCTTCTTCATGAAGAACATGGTCTAGAGCATTATGAATGGACTGCTGTCCAAGCGACCAAGCCATCTTTCCAATCAAGATGGCCACAAAAGCACTTGCAATGGCATCACCATACACAAGCCAAGAGATGTTTAAATGTCCTCCAAGAATAGCAGCACCAATCCCGATTAGCGCTGCAAATGAAGAAAAAACATCTGAACGATGATGCCATGCATCCGTCATTAATGCCTCACTCTTATACTTTTTACCCAATTGATACTTATAACGAAACATTAATTCTTTTACAATTATTGAAAATACGACCGCATAAATAGCAATAACCTTAGGGATTTCCACTGGTTCAAAAAATGACTGAAAGGCACCAAGGGCAATTTCAAACCCAACGATAAATAGCAAAACGGACACAATAATAGCAGCAACAGATTCAGCTTTCCCATGTCCATATGGATGGTCACGATCAGGTGGCAATTTTGCAGCCCGCACGCCTATTAATACCACAACGGAGCCTACTACATCTGATGCAGAGTGAACTGCATCTGCTACTAGTGCTCTACTGTTTGCCATGATTCCAATTACCGCTTTTAAAATAGCTAATATAATATTTCCGACAATCCCGACCCATGCTGCAAATCTGACCTTTCGATAACGTACATCTGCTTCGGACACGTAAACACCCACTTTTAAATCGTCATTTTTACTATATGATGTTCTTGTTAAATACTGTACTTATTTTACCATTTGTAAGTCACATCATTCACCCTTTTCTCAAACTTCATTAAAAGACAAGAGACATTCTCATATAAAATGCATATATATTTTTCAGTTTTCCAGATCAAAACCGCCTCTACGACTACACAAAAAGATCGCAACCACCTCATGTAAGTATGAGATGGTTTGCGATCCTCAATTTCTCAGTCATTTTCGATTTGAACCAAGTTCCCCTCGAAATTTAAACAGTTGGCTCCCCGTCAGGTTGTTGCAAAGACGTGCGCTTCTTCTTCTGTAATTGCTTCGCTTTCCAAATCAACCATAACTGCGCGGCAAGAAACATAGATGAATACGTCCCGGCAGCAAGCCCTACAAGTAAGGCAAACGCAAAGGAACGAATCGCCTCTCCACCAAATATAAAGATTGCCGCTGCTGCAAATACGACTGTTAAGACTGTATTTATTGAACGAGCAAGAGTTTGAACTAGACTCATATTAACAATTTTGGCTAGATCTTCAAAACCCTTCACACGCTTTGCAAGCTTCATGTTTTCCCGTATTCGATCAAATGTAACGATTGTATCATTAATCGAGTAACCAACAATCGTCAAAACTGCTGCAATAAATGGAACGTTCACTTCGATTTGCAATAAGCTAAATACTGCAATAATAAAGAATGCATCATGCAAAAGGGCAACAATTGCTGCAATCCCATACAGAAGTTCGAATCGAATTGTCACATAAATAATGATTCCAATCGATGCAAGTAAAACAGCAAGTAAAGCGTTTCGAGCAAGCTCATGACCAATAATTGGATCAACCGTACTAATACTCGGCTCATTCCCGTATTCAGTAGAAAAGTGTGCTTGAATCTCGGTAATCTCTGCAGGGGTTAACACACCAATAAAACCAACACTCGCCATTTCATTGTTATCTCCAGCAAGTTGAACATCATCCGGTGAATAACCTAGTTTTGCAAACTCTTCTTCTACTACATCCGTTGTTAACGTTTCAGGAGATAGTAAGTCAACCCTCGACCCACTTTCAAAATCAATTCCTAAATTCAATCCGAGCGTCAACAATAAGATGATTCCAAGCAATGTAAAGGCTCCTGAGAATACGAAAAACTTTTTCCGATGTTTTACGAAGTCTATCTTTCGATTTTGGAAATTAAAGCTCATCAATTTCACCTTCCTTTACACCGAACAAACGAGGTTTCTTATTAAGAGCCCGACTATTCACCCATAATCCAAGAAGAAGCCTCGAGCCGTAAACAGCTGTAATAAAGCTCGTTAAAATACTGACAATCAACATAACAGCAAACCCTTGAACAGAGCTTGTCCCATAAGAAAATAGGACAGCCGCCGCTAATATCGTTGTAATATTGGCATCAAGAATCGTCGAAAGTGATCTACGACTACCTGCCTTAAACGCAGACATGATAGATTTCCCTGAACGTATTTCTTCTTTTATCCGTTCATATGTGATGATATTAGCATCAACCGCCATCCCAACACCTAAAATCAATGCTGCGATCCCCGGTAGCGTTAACACCGCATTCATCCAATTAAATACGAGTAAGACGAGGTAAATATATGTACTTAACGTAACGACAGCAATGATACCCATAAAGCGATAATAGAACAGCATATAGACAAAAATTAGTGCAACACCGATAAAACCAGCATAAACAGTTTTTTGCATCGCTTGCTCACCTAAAGACGCCCCTACTGAATTGTTGTACAACTCTTCCAGTTGAACTGGAAGTGCACCTGCATTTAACACTTCAGCAAGAAATTGAGTTTCCTCAAGGGTGAAATTCCCACTGATCGTTGCTGTATTTGAGTAAATGATTTCTCGAACAGTTGCAGCTGAAAGATATTTCGGATCTTCTTTCAACGCTTCCTCTGCATAAGAGTCGACACCTTCTTCAAAGTCTAACCACATGACGAGTAAGTTCTCAGCTGGTGGCCTTGAAAGCATTTCTCTTGAAACTAATTCCATTTGTCTGGCATCTTCTAATGTTAACGACACAATCGGATCATTTGTATCTGGATGAAACGTCGAACTTGCACCATTTTGACGTAAATCCGCACCATCAACTAACACTTCATCATGTACATCTCGTATTGTTAAGCTTGCCTCAGTTGCTAAAAGCTCACGTGCCGTTGCCTGGTCTGCAACTCCAGCCAGCTGAACACGGATTCTGTCATCCCCTTCAATACGAATGTTTGGTTCTGATACACCTAAAACGTTGACTCGTTGGTTGAGAGCACTCACCGTTGCTCGTAATACCTCATTATCAATCACATCACCCTCGTGAGCTGGTTTCACTTCATAAAGTATTTCAAACCCACCTTGGAGGTCAAGACCTAGCTTAATTTCCTTTGCTATTCCCATAGCAGTTGTACTAATAACAACTGCAAGAATCGCAACAATTAGGAAAAAAGCGAAAATCCTTCCTTTTTTCACCATATTCCTTTTCGGCCTCCTTCACGAAACAGACTACTGTCCATTCCAACCTTTCATAAGACACAATAGCCCCATTATAGCTTTTATAGAAAATCTCTGTCAATTTTGACTTTTAAGGTTGAACAAAAAGGTAAAAAGCCACCTTTTTGTTCAACCTCTATTCCAATTCTGCAAACCAATCAGTAGGATCTTTATAGGATTGTACCGTAAGCCATGTCATATACGTTTGCGGTTTTAACGTTAATAATTCATTCACAAAACTATTTATATGAGTAAATTCTTTCTTTTTTCTTAGCTGATAAAGGACACAGTCCCATACTTCATTAGCTGTCGCTCTATCATAACCAAGCAGGTGAAATTCATCAACTTTACTTATAATTGCTGGTTTTAGATCGCTACGCCACACTTCAAATTGCTGTTTCATCTTTCTCCTCCTCTTAAAGAGTCTGTTCAAAAAGGAAAAAATCACTCCTTTTTTCTTTAAAGCTGCACTGGCTCCGCTCTCTGCGCGACTGCTATGAGAAGTTCACTCATAGCATTCTTAAAAGATTGCAGAGGCTCCACTCAGTGCTTCGAGGTTGTTCAAAAAGGAAAAAATCACTCCTTTTTGAACAACCTCTTAAAAGACCGAATACATGATGCTCGCTACACCAACCCCTGCGATAATCACTCCTGCTGCTATAGACAAAAATGCATAGCGAAACGGAATGAAAAAGAGAATCGCAGCAAGACTTGCTGAGTAAGCTCCTGTTGTAGGTAGGGGAACAGCGGTAAATAAAATTAGACCTATTGCACCGAACTTCTCCACTTTATCACTTTTTTTCATTGTTCGATTGTAAAGCCAATCATAAAACCTTTTATATAGTTTAAATCGCAGAAACCATTTACTAATAGGTTGAAACAATAATAAGATTGGTAGAATTGGTAGTAAGTTCCCCCCTATTCCGTAAAGCAATGCTTCCCAATAGGAAAATCCAAGCTGATGAGCTGCTGGAATGCCCACACGTAGCTCTACTATTGGTAATGCCGAGATTAACACGACGATTAATTCCGGTGGTAAAAAACCAAAATGATCAAAAATAAACTGTTGAATTGCCTCTTTCACTGTTATCGTCCTTTCTAAAGTTCAATCTAAATGTAACTAACTTGTCATGCTTGACCCACTACTAAGCATATAAATAATAGCGCAAAATATCCATCATTTTTTTATGAAGGTAGGGGCTATACATGACGAAGCAAACTTTTCTCAAAGGAGCACTCATTTTAATAATTGCCGGACTTATCACGAGGTTCCTAGGCTTTGTAAATAGAATCGTCGTTGCAAGAATAATGGGAGCTGAAGGGGTCGGTCTCTATATGATGGCTGTTCCCACTTTGCTTCTTGTCATTACGCTAACGCAATTAGGGCTACCTGTTGCCATTTCAAAGTTAGTGGCCGAAGCAGAAGCAAAAGAAGATAGGCAACGAATAAAAAGAATTCTCGTTGTCGCCCTTTCTGTTACAAGTGTACTAAGCATCATCTTTACCGTTGCCATGATTGCCTTCGCTCCTTTCGTTGCGAATATGCTGTTAACCGATGCAAGAGCCTATTATCCATTAATAGCGATTGCACCAATTGTTCCGATTGTTGCCCTTTCATCCGTCATGCGTGGTTATTTCCAAGGTCGTCAAAATATGAAACCGACCGCTTACTCACAAGTTATTGAACAGGTTGTTCGCATTACCCTTGTAGCGGTATTGACAAGCGCCTTTTTACCGATGGGTGTAGAATTTGCAGCTGCTGGTGCGATGATTTCGGTTGTCATTGGCGAACTTGCCTCCCTTCTATACATGATCTTTATGTTTAAAAAGAACAAACGCTTCCGCCTTCGTCGTCGTTTCTTTAACTATGCCAAAGAAGGAAAACAAACATTTCACGATTTAATGGCTATATCTTTACCAGCAACAGGAAGTCGACTTATCGGGTCCATTTCTTTATTTTTCGAACCCATCATAGTAGCTCAAAGTTTAGCAATGGCCGGTGTTGCTACGGTAATGGCAACGAGTCAATACGGTGAACTTGCTGGATTTGTTATCCCAGTTTTATTATTACCAACCTTTATCACATACTCTCTGTCTGTTTCACTTGTACCAGCCATCAGTGAAGCGGCTGCAAAGAAACATTTTAAGACAATTCACCATCGCTTAAACCAAGCATTACGACTTGCCCTTTTATCGGGAGGAATCTCAGCCGTCATCCTATACGTTTTCGCCGAACCAATCATGGACTTAATGTATGATGCACCAACCGTTGCAACTTATTTAAAGCTAATGGCACCATTTAGTATCTTTTTATACTTCCAAGGACCATTGCAATCCACATTACAAGCTTTAGACCTTGCTAAAGCTGCGATGATGAACAGTCTTTTCGGTGCTATAATTAAGATAGCTGCGATCTTTGTTCTTGCATCAAGACCTGAACTTGGCATCATGGGAGCGGCTCTTGCCATTGTTATCGGATTTGTCTTAGTAACATTGCTTCATTTTGCATCAGTTGCAAAAACGATTAGCTTTACGATCGATACAAAAATGGTTGGGAAGTCCATCCTCTTAATCATTGTTTCAACTTGGATCGGATTTGTCCTTTCCAATTATGCTTTCCAGTCTTTTACTCAACTTTGGCAAACCATCCTTGCAATAAGCTGCACCTTTATTTTTTATAGTGCACTTATGCTTATCCTTGGATTAATTAAAAAAGAAGAGGCCATAAGAATTCCATTTATCGGTCAATGGATCAGCTCATTTATCCCACGTTCGTAAACATTCATCAAAGAAAAGGGTAATATCCCCTTGGAAGAGGTTGTTCAAATTTGAACAACCTCTTCGCAATGAGCATGCATGGTTTTAAAGCCTACTCTGTGCGACTTTTAAAAAGGAGAGAGTTGCGAGTAAGCCATTTTATCATACAGCCTTAAATGCTATAAAGCCTAATTAGATTCTTTTATTGAGAAAAACTATAACTTGGGGATCTCTTCATATTTCAACCATACAAAAAACCAAGTCACCTCCTTATTTTTAAGGAATTCGGACTTGGTTTTATCTCTCATCTTTTAAATCAACAAAAAAGGTATCTCGGTCCTTTAGGGCACAATAGGATATCTTCTTAATATCACGATAACCTATTTTTCGCATTTGTTGACGGAGCCAGAGCTGCGTTTGATTAATTTGTTGTAAATGTTCATCTTGAATCTTCCCATCTAATATCAACGGCAACGGCATTCTCGGCCCATTATCTCTATTTTGTTCTTCTTGTTCTTCAATTACTGACAACTTCCCTGAAGGTTCTAAGATAGCAAACTCTACATCAGATAACTTGCTGACCTTATTTTGTCTTAATTGAACAAGAAGGTCATCAAAGTTATACCGTTGCTTTCTCATCTCTCCTACATCAATCTTCCCTTCGTTTATCAGAACAGATGGCTTGCCATCAATTAATTTGCGCAAACGATTATTTTTTAAAGAGATAATCGCCAACACAATTTGAATGGCTGACAAAATGACGATAGGAATAATAGAATACATCATAGGAACTTCTATGTTTTCTATGGATATTACTGCAAGCTCAGCAATCATGATCGATACGACAAAATCTAATACTGATAATTGTCCAATCTCACGTTTCCCCATAAATCTTAACACAAAGAGGATGATAAAGTAGATGAATATGGTGCGTAGCATAATCGTCATATAATCCATCGTACATTCCCCCTTATCATGTAACCATGCTTTAATGGTTAGTATGACCAAGGAAGAACGAACACATGATTTGTAGCTTTTGGAAGTTCACTATATAAAATCAATGAGGTATCTGAAATACAAATAAATCGTCGAAATTATAAATGAAACAATCGCGATTGGCAGACCAACTTTTAAAAACTCCAAATAACTAAAAGGATGTTTTGCTTTTACTGCCATTCCTGCTACAATAACATTTGCTGTTGCCCCAATAACCGTCGCATTGCCACCTAAGCAGGCACCTAGAGCTAATGCCCACCATAAAGGATCTAAGTTATTCATTCCAAATTCCTGGAATTCAAGAATCACTGGAATCATCGCTGCAACAAATGGAATGTTATCGACAAAACCTGATAAGATCCCCGATCCCCAAAGAATTACAAGAGCCGTTTTAGGAACGTCTCCATCTGTATAATAGATGATCGACTTAGCAACTTCATCAATAATTCCAACTTCTTTTAATCCTCCAACTAGCATGAATAAACCAATAAAGAAAAAAAGCGTCACCCACTCGACCGAACGAAAGACTTCTTCCATATCTTGTTCCTCATGCGTAATTAACATAAGTAAAAGGGCACCTACCATGGCAATACTCGTTAATTCAACATGAATAAAAGGCTGGATAATAAATCCTATTGTCGTCATTGATAAAACCGAGACTGATTTTATAAGAAGCTTTCGGTCCTTAATATATGTAGTTGGATTAATGGCATGTAATTTCGCTTGATCTTTTTTTGTAACCACTAATTGTTTTTTATAAACCGCTACAAGCCCAGCCATTACAACAACAAAGATAATAATCACAATAGGACTTAGGTGAATCAAAAAATCATTAAAAGTTAAATGAGATACCGCTTGCCCGATCATAAGGTTTGGAGGATCACCAATTAATGTCGCCGTCCCTCCTATATTCGATGCCATGACGATTGTCAATAGAAACGGAACTGCCGGGAGCTTCAGTAATGATGTTAATGTAAAAATAATAGGAACTAGTAACAAAACTGTCGTCACATTATTTAAAAAAGCTGACCCGAAAGCAGTTAATGACGAAATGACTATTAAAAGAGGTACAGGCCGTCCGTTTACCCGTTTAGCCAGTGACACTGCCACATATTCAAAAAAGCCGCTTTGGCTTGTAATTGATACTAAGATCATCATAGCCAAAAGAAGTGTTATCGTATGCCAATCGATATGTTGCAAAAAGGCTGAATTTATTTCATACACACCAAATACAAGCATGAGTACTCCACCAAAGCAGGCGATGACAGCTCGATTTAGTTTTTCTGTAATTATAAAGAAGTAACTGCAAAGAAAAATGATTAAAGCTAAGGTTACCCCCATGTTCGTACTCCTCTCCCCTCGCATTTCTACCATCCTATGACATGGCTCATGGAAACATGTCCGTTTTCTAAGACAAGCAATTTTTGCGTCTATTCTAAAACAAGCCTGAATAAGCTTTTACTAGAGATTATTTTTTAAATTGAAAGGAGAGGACGTTCTAATGACTTATCGTGGATTTTTTCCCGCTGTTTTATTTGGTCTAACAACCATACTAGTCATTGCTCTAACATTTAGTTTAGTTGTATCAATTGTGTTATCTTTCACATCATTTACGGAACATTCAGTCAAATGGCTGATCACAGTTGTTGCATTTGTAACGATGTTCTTCGGAGGAACAATTGCGGGAGCAAAAGCGAAGGAAAAAGGTTGGATTGCTGGAGCCACTACAGCTTTGTTGTTTTCATTGCTAACATTTTTAGTCCAATATTTAGGTTACGATAGCGGGTTCACAAACGAACAGTATCTATTTCATGCTGGCTATATTTTTGCAGCAGCTATTGGAGGAATTATCGGTGTCAATCTTAGTAGTAATAAATAAGAAAGACGGCGCAGCCGTCTTTTGAAGCAATGAGTGGAACCTTTGCCCTTCTTCGAGTAATCAAAAGTCTCTTCGAACAACCTTCACACTGCTTAATCGAATTCATGCTTCTCTGAATTCACTCAAATTTTTATACTTTCTTTTAAATAAAGAAGCGCAGCGATGATCGCTGCGCTTCTTATGTACTATCAATCTGGATTCACAACTTCACGTACAGCAGCACGATCAAAAGTGAGCTTGCGATTATCATTAACTAGAATAACCATTATATCTTCATCTACAGCGTCAACTGTCCCATGAATTCCACCAATCGTGATGATTTTATCTCCACGTTGAAGTGCATTATGCATTTCGCGAATCTTTTTTTGCTTCTTTTGTTGAGGACGAATAAGTAAGAAGTAAAAAATCGCAAACATTAATAGTAGCGGAAGTAAAGTTCCAAATAGTTCCATGTGTTTTCCCCCCTTTCAGTAGTAAAAAGATCTTACTTTTTTCTTGTTCACTAAGTAGCACAATGGCTCCACTACTGCGCGTCCACTACGAGCTTTCACTCGTAGCAGGTGAAGACACATCTCCCACTATTTGCAGCGGTTACACTCATTGCTCCGAGGAAGACCAAAAGGTAAACCATCCTTTGTCCAACCTCTTAGAAATTTTTTGCATTTGGTTTATTAAAACCATATTGTTCAAAAAACTCTTCTCTGAAATCAAGTAAACGATCATCTCGGATCGCCTGTCTGACTTGCTCCATTAAGTTTAACAGGAAATACAAATTATGATAAGAGGTCAATCTAAATCCGAACGTTTCTTCACATTTAATTAAATGTCGGATATAAGCTCTTGAATAATTTTGACAAACGTGACAATCGCAATTTTCATCTAAAGGTCTGAAATCTCTTGCATATTTAGCATTGCGGACAACAAGTCTTCCTGCACTTGTCATCAGTGTCCCATTCCGCGCTATCCTTGTCGGCAAGACACAATCAAACATATCAATTCCGCGTATTGTTCCATCAATTAACGAATCGGCCGATCCCACTCCCATTAAATAACGCGGTTTATTTTCTGGTAAATGAGGAGTTGTGAATTCAAGTACGCGGTTCATCACATCTTTAGGTTCACCAACGGATAGTCCACCGATGGCATAGCCAGGAAAGTCAAGAGAAACCAGATCTTCTGCACTTTGTCTACGTAAGTCTTCGTATTCTCCGCCTTGTACAATCCCAAATAAGCCTTGATCTTCTGGACGTGCATGTGCACTTAAACAACGTTCTGCCCAACGGCTTGTCCGTTCTACCGATTTCTTCATGTAATCAAATTCAGCTGGATAAGGTGGACATTCATCAAATGCCATCATAATATCGGACCCTAGCGCATTTTGAATTTCCATGGCCCCTTCAGGACTAAGAAACAGCTTGTCACCATTTAAGTGGTTCCGAAAGTGGACACCTTCTTCTTCAATCTTACGCAAGTCACTTAAACTAAAGACTTGAAAGCCACCAGAATCAGTTAAAATCGGACGATTCCAATTCATAAATTTATGCAATCCACCAGCTTCCTTCACGATATCATGACCCGGTCTCAACCATAAATGATACGTATTGCTAAGGATGATCTGAGCATTCATATCATATAAATCTTCAGGGCTCATCGTTTTTACCGTTGCCAGTGTTCCAACTGGCATAAATATCGGCGTTTCAAATGTGCCATGCGGGGTATGAACTCGGCCTAAACGAGCACCAGATTGTTTACAAGTCTTTATATGTTCATACGTAATTGCTGCCATAGATGTTCCTCCTTTTTTGCTATCTAATTAACATTGCATCTCCAAAACTAAAGAAACGATACTTCTCTTTTACCGCATGTCTATACGCATCTAACACATACTCTCTACTAGCAAATGCACTTACAAGCATAACTAAAGTTGATTTCGGTAAATGGAAATTAGTTAATAATCCGTCAAAGGATTGTACTTGATAACCAGGATATATGAAAATTGAAGTCCATCCTGATGCTTCTTGAAAGTTGCCATGCTCTTTTACAATTGTCTCGAGCGTACGGGCTGACGTTGTACCTACAGCAAAAATCCGTCTGCCATTTTCTCTTACAGACTGCAATAATCTTGCTGTACCAGCACTCATTTGATAAAATTCAGCATGCATTTCATGCTCTTCGATCTTGTCAACACTAACAGGTCTGAATGTTCCAAGACCGACATGAAGCGTAATAAAAGCAATATGAACACCTTTTTCTTCAATTTTTTCTAACAGTTCTTTTGTAAAATGTAACCCAGCTGTTGGGGCAGCAGCGGATCCTCTATTTTTGGCAAAGACTGTTTGATACCTCTCTTGATTCGGGAGAGTTTCTTTTATATATGGGGGTAATGGCATTTCACCGAGCTCGTCCAAAACTTCATGAAAAATCCCTTCGTAGCTCATCTTGAGTATACGGCCTCCATGCCCAGCTTCACCTGTACAAGTTGCTGTTAAGCGTCCATCACCAAATTCAATCACAGTTCCTACTTTC
Source organism: Halalkalibacter lacteus (assembly GCF_036663595.1). NCBI lineage: Bacteria > Bacillati > Bacillota > Bacilli > Caryophanales > Bacillaceae > Halalkalibacter > Halalkalibacter lacteus. The sequence goes on along the minus strand of NZ_JAWRVL010000009.1, from coordinate 120,880 downwards.
ACTCGCTTAGCTGGTTTCACAAGCGTTTCCCACTGATCATCTTCTAGCTGCTTTAACAAGAGAACTTCGATACTTGCTCCAGTCTCTTTCTTTGTACCATATAGCCTTGCTGGTAACACTCGCGTATCATTTAAAACTAAACAATCTCCTTCAGCTAGTTCATCAATAACTGATAAAAACTGAAGATCTTTTGTTTTCCCTGTCTTACGATCAAGAACAAGCAAACGAGACGCCGTCCTGTCAGGAAGCGGCGTCTGAGCGATTAATTCTTCAGGTAATTGAAAGTCAAATTCTTCTACATTCATGTTTAATTCACCTTTTTTTAAAATATCCGTTCTTTTTACACCTTTGTTATCATACCCAATCTATAAACGGGTTGCAACATATTAGCGAAATCGCCCAATAATAAAAAATAACAATGATAAGACAATGCTGATAATGATACTTGTCATAACAGGAAAGTAAAAAGTCGAATTTTCTCTTTTTATCAATATATCACCAGGAAGTTTTCCGAGTGGTATCATTCGACCAATCAAAAGCCATAATCCTCCAATGATGATACACAAAACACCGACTGTAATGAGTATTTTCGGAAATGAGTTCATTCTTACTCAGGTACCTCCATTTTAAAGTGCTCATAGCACGCTGGACTTACAACTCTCCCTCGTGGTGTTCGTTGTAAAAAACCAATCTGAAGCAAATATGGTTCATACACATCTTCAATCGTGTCTGGCTCTTCTCCTATTGTTGCTGAAATGGTTTCAAGTCCAACTGGCCCACCACGAAACTTTTCAATCATTCCATATAATAATTTATGGTCAATATGATCAAGTCCTAATCGATCAACTTGTAATTCTTCAAGAGAATTTTTTGCAAGTTCAAGCGTGATCGTTCCATCTCCCTTTACTTGGGCAAAATCACGCACCCGGCGAAGTAAGCGGTTGGCAATACGTGGAGTTCCTCTTGAGCGGCCTGCAATTTCCACGGCAGCTTTTTCCTCAATGTCCGTCTCAAAAATCTCCGCAGTCCGACTCACGATAACAGCAAGATCTTTTTCTGTATAATACTCAAGACGTGCCAATACTCCAAACCGATCCCTGAGTGGTGCTGACAACATTCCTGCACGTGTCGTTGCACCGACTAGGGTAAATGGTGGCAATTCTAATCTGACTGAACGTGCTGTTGGCCCTTTTCCAATGACAATATCAAGACAGAAGTCTTCCATTGCAGGGTACAGCACTTCTTCCACCATCCGATTTAAGCGATGAATTTCATCTATAAATAAAACATCTCCCGGTTCAAGTCCACTTAAAATTGCCGCTAAATCACCCGGCCTCTCAATCGCTGGACCTGAAGTCGTTCTCATTTGTACGCCCATTTCTGTTGCAATTATTCCAGCTAAAGTAGTTTTCCCAAGTCCAGGAGGTCCATACAACAGAACATGATCCAAGCATTCCTCACGCATTTTTGCAGCTTTCATAAAGACTTGCAGATTTTTCTTTACATTTTCTTGGCCAATATATTGCTTGAGTCTATGTGGTCTGACACGTTGATCAAGAGAATCTTCCAACCCTTGTTCCTCAGCAGATACCATTCGCTCTTCCACGTAATCCCCCCCTACACTAAACCTTTAACAATAATTGAAGTGCTTTCTTTATATACCCATCGATTGACATCTCTTCTTTCTCTAAATGCGGACGGACTCTTTTCAACTCCTTCTCAACATACCCAAGTGCACGCAATGCTTCAAACGCTTCTTCCAACATCACATTCTCCGTTGCACGGTTGTTACTTGCTTTTATAATCATTTCACCTTGCTGAAACAAATCAGGTGCGAAATCGCCTAATTTTCCCTTTAAATCAAGAATCATCTGACGTGCCGTCTTTTTACCCACACCAGGAAACTTCACAAGAAACGTTTCATCTTCCTCTTCAATTGCATGAACGACATGTTCAGGTTGGCCTGAAGCTAATATTGCTAATCCGCCTTTAGGTCCTATTCCAGAAACATTTAAAAGCTTCTCAAATAAAGCACGTTCCTCTTTTGTTTCGAACCCGTAAAGTCGAATTAAATCTTCTCTTACATGCTGGTATGTAAAAATTTGCACCGTTTCGTCTAGTTGTTTTTGGAACTTATATGGATTAGGACAGTACAACTGATACCCTAAACCATGATGATCAATTACAATATACTGCGTATCAATATCAACTAATGTACCCCTTACGTATTCAATCAAATCGTTCTTCCTCTCATACGAACATTTATTTCTATTTTATCATAAGCCAAGACCAACCGTCATAGAAAAACTCCCACTCTCTATCCTATCGTAAATAAGTGATGAAGATACTGTCTTTTGATTCCATCTATACATTGAAACGCACTTTTATTCCGTCTCGCACAAAAAAATTGGGTGATTCTATAATTGAATCACCCAACTGAATTTACATTTGAACGGACTTATACTGACCAAATACTTGCAATACCTCTTCATAGCGTTTAAGGTTTTGAACAGGTATTCCTTTTATCAATTCAGTATGGTCTTGACTTTTTAATTTACGCGTATCTAATTGAAAAAATGATTGAATCACTTTTTCTTCATTTGGTTCCCCTTCATAAATCGATAGAATACCGTCTTCAGTAATACCAAAATATCCATTAATTTTCAAGAGAGGAGAAATATCCTCTACTTCCCTCCTAAAGATCAACTCATTTTCATTTTGATCAATTAGATCCCATCCCTCATAATGAGCCCAAAAATCTTCCATGGATAAAATGGTTTCTTGGATTCGTTCCTGACTTTTCTCTCCATCCAAATAAATCCGTTCTAATACAATATTAATCGTTTGCGGACCCATTACTTCAAAAGCTTCCGGTTGATGATCGTTGCCTTTTTCCTTTGCTTGACTTCCTTCAATTACATTAGTATTCCAAACCATAAAGCCCGTAATCATAAGCATTACACATATAAAAAGAAAGTAAGTATTTCTGCGCTGAGTTCGTTGAAATTTTTTCATCAGCTATTCACCACCATTAGAAAATATCAAAAAAATTCTTCGATTCATAGGTTAATCTTACCCACAAATGGAAGGTAGCATTCGTTATGTAATAATTTTTTAATTAGATCTAGTAATTGGTAATGATAGTTATTCAAAAAGAGAAAGACAGTGAGCAAGCCCACTGTCTAAATTATTATTAACGTGAACGTTCTAAAGGTCGTTGTACCGCTCGACCTAAATCGTTAAGCATCTGAGTAAATGTTGCGCCAACTTCTTCGAATGCTGCACCAGTTCTTAGTTCGTTATCCATAGTTCGAATACGACTGACCGCATCAGAATCCGTTACTACACGTACATCCTTACCATCAGCTAACCCTTTTACAGTACGTTCAACTTCTTTTTTCACGTCGTCCATATCTCCTGAAGTCGTAATCCCAACGACAACATCATCATCATGAACAATAACACGAGCTTCCTTAACACCATCAACACGTTCCACTCGTTTTGATAATTGTTGTACCGTTTTCCCTTCATAATCCTTGTGATAATTTACCGTGTCTTGTGTTCGTGTTCGTTGTTGACCTTGATGAACTCCCGTCCGGTTACCACGATCAGTTGTACCATATTGAGCTTTATTACGCGTTCCTTGATTTACATTTCCACGATCACGCGCTTCTAAATTCATCGCTCCCTGGCCTTGACGACGGTGTCCATGATTAGTGCCTAATGTACCAGTTCCACCTCGTGCTCTGCCACGTAAAATACCATCTTCATCAACCATTCCCGGTCGATTTCCTCCTGTTAAGCCAGCACGCCCCATTCCTACACGGTTGGCACGGTGCCCATCAACGGCATTATCTCGAGTTAAGCCAGCACGCCCCATTCCTGGAGTTCTCGTTCCTTGACGATCAGTCACACCATGAGTACCTTGCGTACCAAACATCCCTTGATTCGTTCCAAAATTATCACGTCCAGTGTTGGTGTAACCAACACCTCGCTGATTCTGTGTACCACGTGTTTGATAATTGTTAAGGTGAGTACGCGCTTGTCCTTCACCTGCACTTAGACCAAATCCACCTTGACCTGTACGACCAGCTTGTCCTTGACCTCCAAATAATCCACCTCGACCTGTACGACCAGCTTGTCCTTGACCTGTTACACCACCACGGTTATCTGGTGTCATCATATCAGTTATAGGACCTTCCCCACGGTAACGGCCAGTTGTCGCTGTTCCATTACGCATATCTTGGGCTTGGTAACCTGTTTGTTGGTTTGCACCCATATCAGTTGCTTGATTATCGACTCCACATCCAACAAGCCCACCTAAAAGCATAGTAGCTGTTGCTACTGACATTGCAATTTTCTTCATTTTAAATTCCCCCTTTCACCACTTATCATGGCTAATCAGACGAACGATTACTCTGTTACATCTTGGTTCCTATTCCATGAGAAAGAGAGGACAAGCAAAAGGTCGTTTTTTTGACCTTTTGCTTGTCCCATGAGCAATGAGCTAAGCGTTACTTGGTTTTAAGGTCTTTATGAGTGTTTTCTCATAAAGACCTTTAACGAGTGAAGCCATTGCCATCATTAAAAGGTCAGATTTTTGACCTTTTGCTTGTATCTTATATTAATCATCGTAGTCATCTGATTCGTGATAACCGTTCATAAACTGATTCTGTTGTTGAAATTGTTGGAATGGCATCATTTGACCATTTGGTCCATACATTATTGGTTGACCAGGCCCACAACAATCATTGATCATGCCAGGAATAGGTTGTTGCTTCGGCATTTGCTGTTGTGGCATTTGCTGTTGTGGCATAGGTGGCATAGATGGTTGCTGTTGTGGATAATATGGCATTTGTGATTGAACTTGCTGGAGTTGTGGCTGCATTGTATGTTGTGGATAAAACGGCATTTGTGATTGTGCTGACTGAAACGGCTGTTGCTGCATTGGCTGCATATGTCCACCATAAGGCATAGATTGCGGGTATTTTGGACCGCATCCACTTTGACAACCAGGCATTAACGGACTTATTGGTTGCATATATTCTGGTGGACAAGGTGCATGCTGTTTCGGCTGGTACATTGGCGGTTGCATTGGCGGCTTCATTTGTGGTTGAATGGACGGTTTGACCGGCGGCTTAGGCGCATAATGTTTTGGTGTAACTTCTGGCTTAACTTCTTCCTTTGGTTTGACTGCTTCTTTTTTAGGCTTAGACACAGGTGGTTTTTGAACGGTCGGCATTTCTTTTTTAGGTTTAACCTGCTGTGGCTGATAAAAATTGATATTGGTTTCAAAGGTATTATAATCAACATGTGTTTTTTGCTTTTTAGTTGGTGGTGCCATCTTCTGTGGCATTACTGGCATTTTCGGCATCTCTGGCATCTGCATCGGTGGTGGCGTTTGTACTTCTTTCTGCTGAACTGGTTGCTCTTTCATTGGTGCCGCTTGTGGTGCAACTTGACTTTCTTTTTTTACCGGCACACTCCCTGTTGGGATTTTAATTTTCATACCTGGCATAATCATGTCTGGATTTGATAACTGTGTATTCGCTGCCTTTAACTGTTCGAAATTCACCCCATACTTTTGAGCCAATTTCCAGAGTGTATCACCCTTCTGTACTATATGAATTTTCACGTTTCCAATCCCTCCTCTTACCGTTCTTTACATCGTATGTTGATGTAGGCGAATTGACACGAAACTCTAGCCTATTCAAGTAATTAAAAATTGAAAAAAGCTTAGTAAATCAAGGCGTCTCAGCACAGCTTATGTCAAAAAAATAGGTTTATGCCTATATCCTTCCGAAAAAAAATCCATCCCTTCCCTACTCTGATATTATTGAACCAAGCCAAGACCTAAGTTTCTCTTAACTCTCTAACCATCCAGCTCAGCAGCACTAACGATCTAAAAATAAAAAACCCATCATTACGATGGGCGGTCGAGCATACGTTTAAGTGCTAAATTTCCTTCTGTTGTTGTTTTTTCATCTACTGTAATTGGATAATGCAGACGTCCTTCGACGAGCTCCTCAAGCGACCACAGTAAATGGTCTAAGTCAATCCGGTTCATCGTTAAGCATGGACACATCGTCGGATTTAAAGAAAAAATCTGTTTATCCGGATATTGACTCGCTAGACGATTTACCAAATTCATCTCTGTTCCAACAGCCCAAGAAGTTCCAGGGTCTGCCTTGCGAATTGTTTCAATAATATAGTGAGTAGAACCATTTAAATCAGCCGCTTGAACAACGTCAAATGTACACTCTGGATGAACAATCACATTTGTCTCAGGAGAATTCTTACGCAGTTCTTCGATTTGCCCTACTGTAAATTTCTCATGAACAGAACAATGTCCCTTCCATAACACAACTTTAATATCTTCAACTGCACCTTCATAAATAAGTTCACGAGCGATCGGATCCCAAACGGCCATTTCCTCAAGTTTAATTCCTAGGTCAAATGCTGTATTACGACCTAAATGTTGATCTGGTAAAAAGAGCAATCTTTGTTTTTGTGTAAAGGCCCATTGTACCATCGCCTTCGCGTTTGATGACGTAACCGTTGCACCACCATTCCGACCGCAAAATGCTTTTATAGCCGCCGTACTGTTTACATACGTAAGTGGTAAGATCGTATCGCCCATTAATTTCTGTAGTTCAGTCCAAGCAAATTCTGTTTGTGAAATATCGGCCATATCGGCCATTGAACAGCCCGCCTTTAGATCAGGTAAGATCACATGCTGCTCATTAGTTGTAAGCATATCGGCAGTCTCCGCCATAAAATGAACACCACAAAAGACAATAAATTCTGCATCTCGATTCTCTTTAGACAGTTGTGCTAACTGCAATGAGTCTCCTGTCACATCTGCAAATTCAATGACTTCATCACGCTGGTAGTGATGCCCAGGAATAAACAAACGACTTCCTAACTTTCGTTTCACCTCATAAATACGTTCACGTTTTTCATCATTTGTCAGTTGTGCATAATGTTCAGGTACACGATCAACGGTTGCAACTTTTTCAAGAAAATTCATTTAAAGTCCCTCCTCAAGTAAAAAACTAATGTCTGTTGCCTTAACTGAATGTGTTAAACATCCTAACGAAATGTAGTCGACTCCCGTTCCTTGAAACGAAGACAGGTTTTCAAGAGTGATTCCTCCAGAAGCTTCTGTTTTGATGCTTCCTGGAACCAATTTGACATAATCCTTTATTTCAGCTGGTGTAGCATTATCAAACATGATGACATCAACTTTTGCCGCAATTGCTTCTTTCACTTCTGCTTCGTTTGTCGTCTCAACCTCAACCTTAACCATATGGCCAATTTGTGCTCGAACGGTATTTACCGCATTGGTTATCCCCCCACAAGCAAGTATATGGTTTTCCTTTAGCATTACGGCATCACTGAGACTCCGACGATGATTAAATCCACCACCACAGCGAACTGCGTACTTCTCAAACATTCTTAAACCCGGAGTCGTTTTTCTCGTATCACAAATTCGAATAGCAGGATCGTCCAATGTATTTATTGCTGCTTGAGTCATTGTTGCAATCCCAGACATCCGTTGAAGAATATTTAGTAACACACGTTCACCTGCAAGCATCGGAATGACTTTCCCTGTAAATTGTGCAATTGTATCTCCTTTTTGGAAGGATTCACCATCTTTTATAAATACATTTACGGAAATTGATCGATCAATGATGCTATAGCCAATTGTCCATATATCCGCCCCAGCCATGATCCCATTTTCTTTCGCTACTAGTTTCGCTTGACCAGTCGCTTCTTGCGAAATGGCAGATTCACTTGTAATGTCTATTTCTCCTAAATCCTCAAGTAAGAAACTCTCTAATTGCTTCTTCACCAGAATGTTATTCATTTTTTCCTCTCCCCCTATAAACTCTCTATTGCCACAAATTGTTCTTTCCCTTTATCAACAATTGCCACTCCAGTTTTTTCAGAAAAAGTAATATACTGGCCGAGCCAATTTTGATCATCACGCTCGAGAAAATCAGAACGATAATGCCCTCCTCGACTCTCCGTTCTTTGGATCGCCGCCTCCGTAATGAGACACGCAACAAGAATCATATTTTTCCTTTCCAATGTTTCACGATCATCTTTTGGTGAAATATTGATAGCGGGCAATAATGTGTGTAACCACTTTTTCATATGAAGGAGGCTCTTTAACTCTCTTTCAATTCCTACACTAGCAGTCATTTTCTTTTGAATTTCTTTTTTAGATGGCAATTTTGAATTTTCATACGGTACTTCATCTGACTTCGTAAGTCGAATGAGGTGGAGCTCACGTTTATTTGCTAAAATATGAGTTGCCACTTGTTCAGCAAACACAAGCCCCTCTAACAACGAATTACTCGCGAGGCGGTTTGCTCCATGAACTCCTGTACAAGCTACTTCACCAACTGCATAAAGGCCCGGTAAGGTCGTTTGTCCAACTGAATTGGTCTCTATTCCACCACTTACAAAATGAGCACCAGGTACAACTTGTAATGGGCTTTTTGATACATCTATGTTCAATCGTTCACAACGTTCACCAAGACTAGGAAAGCGTTCATGAAAATTTTCAATCATTGAGCAGTCAAGATAAACGTTTTGTCCCCTAGCGAGTACACGATGAATCTCTCTACTTACTATATCTCTTGGTGCTAACTCTTTACTTTGATGATGGTCCATGATTCTTATGCCATGTTCATCTATTAGTTTAGCTCCCTCACCACGAACTGCTTCACTTATTAATCCATAAGTTTGATCATCTTTCATTAGTAAGGTTGGATGAAATTGGATAAATTCCATATCCGTTAATTGAGCTCCTGCTCTATATGCAAGGGCAAAACCGTCACCAGTTGCTTCTTCAACATTAGAAGTATGTGAATAAAGTTGCCCCATTCCACCTGTTGCAAGAACGGTTGCATTAGCATAAATAATTTCATCTTCTGTCTCAACACCTATTACACGCCCTTCATTCGTAACAAGTCTTGAAACCATTGTATAGTCTTTAATCGTTACTCTGTTTTTTACTGTTTCAATTAACGCATTTGTAAACGCTTGTCCAGTTTTGTCACCATTCACATGTACGATTCGTCTATGCTGATGAGCTCCTTCCATTCCCAAAGTGAGCGAACCATCTTCGTTTTTATCAAAAGAAACTCCTAAATTAACTAGTATTTCTACAATGGCAGGCGCTCTTTTGACGAGCATTTCAACATGTCCTGGATTATGATGATCTTGACCAGCTTTCAATGTATCTGCTAAATGCAATTGCCATCCATCTTGAGGACTAAGCGCAGCAGCCATTCCACCTTGGGCACAACTTGAATTACTAGTCATAACATTCGACTTTGTGATAATCATCACATTCAAATGGTCAGCTAATATGTGTGCCGTCATAAGCCCAGCAATGCCACTACCGATGACAAGAACATCAACTGTCTTATTAGACATTTTCATCCCCCCACGTAACTTACAGTTGTCTTGTCACCTATCTTTACATAAAATAAGAGTTGTGACAAGCGCTTTTTTATGATTAAATTGGGAAAATATTGGGTAGTAGAGGAGGAACTGTTTCATGATTTACTTTGATTATAGCGCCACAACACCGATGACTTCACTTGCACTTGAAACGTATAACCGCGTAGCTACCGATTTTTTTGCTAATAGTCGCAGTCTTCATAATAAAGGGCTTGAAAGCGAAGATGTCTTATCCATCAGTAGGCAAACAATTGCTGACGCCCTGCATGTAAATAACAATGAGATTTACTTTACAGGTTCAGGATCGGAAGCAACATTTCTTGCACTAACCGGCCTTGCCTTTGCTCATCAATCTAAAGGTAAAACGATTGTAACGACGGAAGGAGAACACCACTCCGTTCAACAAGCAATGACGTACTTAAAAGAGCATGGTTTTACGATTACATTTGCTCCGGTTAACGAATATGGACAGGTTACAGTTGAGTCTTTACGATCGACTATTACTTCAGATACCATTTTAGTTTCGATAGCCCATGCCAACAGTGAAATCGGTACAATCCAGGATCTGGAATCACTTGGAAATTTACTGGAAGATCATGATATACTTTTTCACAGTGATTGCGTTCAAACATTTAGTAAGCTTCCCATACCAACTAACATATTAACTAGCGCTAGTATAACCGCTCATAAATGTTACGGACCAAAAGGGGTAGGAGCTGCGTACATTGATAAAAACACTCCTTGGACACCCTTTCTTCATGGGACAACACATGAAACTAGTTTTAGAGCTGGTACTGTTGATGTACCTGGAATAGCTGCATTTGCTGCTGCAGTTGATGAGTATTTGTCAATTGCAGAGCAAGAGATGAAACGGTTAGGCAAGTTACGTCAACTTGTAGTAGATGCTTTTTGTGAGGACGAGAGGTTTGTATTTGAAGGTCACCCCACAGACCGTTTACCTTTTCACATAGGTCTTAGAATTAAAGGAATAGAAGGGCAATTCATCTTGCTGGAATGTAACCGAAAAGGATTTGCTATCTCAACAGGATCTGCCTGTCGTGTAGGTGATAGTCAGCCTCCTCGAACTCTTATAAGTATTGGGCGAAAAAAAGAAGAAGCCCATGAACTCTTTAGAATTACGTTTGGACGCTGGACAACCGATGAGCAAGTACTACATTTCATCAAAATATTAAAGCAGATAGTTTTTGAATATAAAGGGGATTGATGATAGTGACAGAAGGAAAAAAAATCCTAGGAGACAAAAGAAGAGACTTGATCATCCAATGGTTATCAAAGTCAAATAAACCGATAACAGGAGGAGAATTGGCTAATCGGACGAATGTGAGTCGCCAAGTCATCGTTCAAGACATCTCAATCTTAAAAGCAAAGAAACATCCAATCATAGCAACAGCCCAAGGCTATATATATGTACAGAGTAACCCGTCTCCCAGAGTTAGCCGAATTATCGCATGTAAACACTCTCCAGCTGAGACGAAAGAGGAATTATTCATTCTCGTTGACCATGGAATCACGGTGAAACAAGTGATCGTTGAGCATGCAATTTATGGTGAAATAACCGCATCACTGATGCTTTCCACTCGCCATGACGTGGAGAAATTTTGCAAGTCAGTTGAGCATACACAATCAGCTTTATTATCAGAGCTCACAGATGGAGTGCACTTACACGTCATCGAGGCAGAACATCACTATCAACTAGATACAGTTGTACAAGCATTAGAAGAAAACGGGTTTATTTTGAGTGATTAGAAAAACTTGATCTCCGGCAAAAGAGCTCTACCATTAGGATTAAAAAAGTGGTGAATATTAACCTATTTACTACTCTGTTATAGTATTTGAAACGTGCACGTTAATGTAAATGAGAGTTGGAGGAAATGAAATTATGTTTAATTTGCCAAATTGCCCAAAATGTAATTCAGAATACACATACGAAGATGGAAGTCTTTTTATTTGCCCAGAGTGCGGCCATGAGTGGACTTTAGAATTTGAAACTGAGAATAGGGAAGATAAAAAGATTATCAAAGATGCAAATGGAAATATCTTAAACGATGGTGATTCTGTAACAGTAATCAAAGACCTTAAAGTAAAAGGAAGTTCATTAGTCGTAAAAATAGGGACAAAAGTAAAAAATATACGTTTGGTTGATGGAGATCATGACATTGATTGCAAAATTGATGGTTTTGGAGCAATGAAATTAAAATCTGAATTTGTTAAAAAAGGATAACTGATAAAAAGCATAACCCACCAAGCCGAGGCGGGTTATGCTTTTGCTTTGCTTTTTTCGAGGGTGTAGCATGGGTAACTTCCTAGAATTTCAACTCCACAGCCGAGTGCTTTTAACTCCGATGTTACTCCTGGAATAAGTACATCATCCATTACTCCTTCAACATCTATCAGAAAGAAATAATTACCCAATCCTGTTTTCGTAGGTCTTGACTCAATTTTCGTTAAGTTAAGCTTTCTCCAGGCAAATGCCGACAATACTTGGTGTAGTGCTCCAGAATAATCTGAAGGAAGTGTCACCATTAACGTTGTTTTATCTTCTGTATGAGTTGGCCCATTACATATTAAAGTAAATGGCTTTTTACTTAATACAATGAAGCTCGTTCGGTTATTGGTAAAATCATGAATGTTTGCATGTAGTGTCGTTAACTCGTATTCACTTGCAGCGATTTCATTAGCTATCGCCGCAATAGGTAATTCTGGATGGTCTTTCACGTATGCTGCTGCTGCGCCTGTTGAGTTCATGTATTCCCACTGGGCATCAGGGTAATACTTTTGTAAAAACTCATGGCACTGAGCGATAGCATGTGGATGAGAAACAATCTTTTCAATTTCCGCACTTGGGTTCTTTTGATTCACAAGAAAGTGTTGCTCGATCGGCACCGTTATTCCACCGACAATGGGGAGCCTTTGCTTATGAATTAAATAATCCAACGTTAAATTAACTGACCCTTCAATTGCATTTTCAATTGGGACAACAGCAATTTCTACTACTTCTTCTGACACTGCATCCATGCAAGAAGGAATCGTTCGAAAAGGGACAAATTCCCCTTGCTCAAACAAGCCTCGCGCAGCCATTTCTGTGAATGTTCCCTTAGGACCTAAAAATCCAATTCTCATTCCTTCCACTCCTCCTCATGAACCAGTACCAACTAGCTCAACTTTCTCTACTGCATCTAATTTTTCAAGCCACTCCATCAATTCATCCAACTCTAATTTCATCGGGGTTGTATCAATTGATAATGTCATATTAGCCCTTCCTTGTAAAGGGATCGTTTGATTGATCGTTAATACATTTGCACCAGTCTCCGCCACTTTACCAAGTAACTGTGATAGCGAACCGGAACGGTCAACTAACATTATGGATAGTGTAATAATTTTCTCCCTTACCATTGTATGAAAAGGAAAAATCCCGTCTTTATATTTATAAAAAGCACTACGACTAAGGCCTACTTTGCTTACTGCTTCATTAATTTTCTTCACTTTTCCTGAATGCAATAGCTCTTTCGCTGCTATTGTCTTTTCCATCGCTTCTGTTAGCATATCTTCTCGTACAAGATAAAATGATTTTCTTGATGTCATATTGTATTCACCCTCTTTCACCGAAGCGCTATCTTCCCATTATAAAATTGCCGAAACTTTTTGACAACAGAAAAATGTCCATTTACAAAGAAAAACTGTCTCTTCTAGAGAGACAGTCTCAGATAGTTTCGCCAAATGGGAAAACCGCCCATTTGGCGAAAGTTCTTTAGTCAATAAATTCAAATTCGAATTTCATTATTCTTACTAAATCTCCGTCTTTTGCTCCTCTTTCTCGTAGGGCATCATCAATACCCATGCCTCTCATTTGACGTGAGAAGCGACGAATTGATTCGTCTCGAGTGAGATCAGTCATTTTAAGCAAACGTTCTAGTGCCTCACCAGATAAAACAAATGTTCCATCGTCATCTCTTGTTATTACAAAAGGAACCTCTGATTTTTCATGACGATAAATGACACGCGTTGAGTCTTCTGTTTCTTCGTATAGCGGAAATTCAGGTGTTTCCTCAATTTTATCTGCTACCGTTAGAAGGAGCTCGCGTATACCTTGTTTTGAGATAGCTGAAATAGGAAAAATTGGATAGTCTTCATCTAATTTCTCCTTGAAAATCTCTAGGTTTTCCTTCGATTCAGGCATGTCCATTTTATTTGCGACGATTATTTGTGGGCGCTCGAGCAATCTCAGGTTATATTGCTTAAGTTCATCATTAATCTTTAGGAAGTCCTCATAAGGATCTCGTCCTTCTAACGCCGACATGTCAACTACATGAACAATAACCCTTGTTCGTTCAATATGTCGTAAAAATTGGTGGCCTAAGCCAACACCTTCATGCGCTCCTTCTATTAAGCCAGGTAAGTCTGCCATAACGAAGCTACGATTATCATCTGTTTCAACAACACCTAAATTGGGAGTAATCGTTGTAAAATGATAATCTGCTATTTTCGGTTTAGCTGCGGACACAACCGAAAGTAATGTCGATTTCCCAACACTTGGAAACCCAACTAATCCAACGTCCGCAAGAACTTTAAGTTCCAGAATCACATCTCGTTCTTGCCCTGGTTCGCCGTTTTCCGCAATATCTGGGGCTGGATTTACAGGCGTAGCAAAACGAGTATTTCCTCTTCCTCCACGACCACCCTTTGCAATAACAGCACGTTGACCATGTTCCGTTAAATCAGCTACTACTTGCCCCGTTTGTTCATCAATTACTGTTGTTCCAGGAGGTACTTTTACAACCATATCCTCTGCATTTTTACCATGCTGATTTTTAGGGCGTCCATGTTCACCACGTGAAGCTTTAAAATGGCGCTTATAACGAAAGTCCATTAACGTACGCAAACCTTCTTCTACTTCAAAGACTACACTCGCTCCACGCCCACCATCTCCACCTGCTGGCCCACCATCAGGTACATACTTCTCTCTTCGGTACGAAACTTGACCATTGCCACCGTCTCCACCTTTTACGTATACTTTTACCTTATCTACAAACATACCTTTTTCACCTCAACTTCTCGTAAAACTTGCTATTAACACACATTCATGCTTGCTCATTTCAACAAGCTTCACGTCTGGCTCCCAATCCTTTATGAATTGATGCCAATCCTCACTTTTCATTTCTAACGTACCCTGAAAATCAAACGTCATTTCACATTTATTATCTGTAAATAAAAATGTAAGAAGTAAATGATTTTCGGAATCCGTAGAACTACCTATTGTTAGTTTCTCCGTAATTTCTTCACATAGTCGTAGAAGCTGAATTTCCTCTTTTTCAAGAGAAAAGATGTCTCCAGCTACGTCTATCTCTAATTTCATTTTGGTGCTGAACCAATTATACGTTAATAGAAAATACACAACACTCGCTGCTTGTATTTCTGAAATTTTACTCTCGCAAATGGACTGTTGCGTCACTTGATCAATAATCTCTTCAATGCGATCATATCGTTTAAGTGCTAAGTTTCCTTTTATTAACTGCATAACGTTCAACCAATCATGACGCGTTTGCCGTAACGCCTTCAGGACATCTAATTGGTTAGTCATTTCCGTTCTCTCCTCGTCCTTCCAATAAATTACCAGGGTCGACCAAGTCAATTACATGGATTATCTTACCACAAAATAGCAACAATAAACCATGTTCAGTTCAATGTATTTTCCAATCCTTATAAAAACACTCGGAAATATTCAAAAACATTTGACAGATACTAAGCTCTACATATACTTAGTCTATCTAAAAAAACCTCAGCTTGAAATGATGTTAAAAGAAATTGGTCTTGAATCAAATCGTGTTGGTACGATAGAACATCAATCACGTATTGCACCAGCAAATATGGTTGCAATGTTTGAGCAAGGACAAATTGACGCTGCTGCCGCTCCAGAACCTTGGGGAACGTATCTAGTTGAGGAACTTAATGCAAATGTTGTAACTGAATGGAATAATGTCTTTTAGGGGAAGAATTAGCAAGTGTTGTCGTTGTTACTTCTAAACAATTCTTAGAACAAAATCCGGAAGCTGTTGATGCTGTACTACGCGGACATAAGCAAGCTGTTAATTATACCCAAGAAAATTTGGAAGATACCCTAACAACAATTAACGATCATCTATTTGACTTAACTCAAAATCGCTTACCAGAAACAGTCCTTGAAAAAGCTTGGACGCGTCTGGCTGTGACAACAGAAACACATCCTGAAGCATTACAAGCCTGGGCTGACGCTTCTTATGAGTTAAAGTTCATGGATACAGACCCTGATCTTGATGGATTTGTTGATACTTCACGTCTTGACGCGATTCTAAATCAATAATATTTTAACCCGCTCATAACCAGTCAGAAATGAGCGGGTTTTGTCTATTGTCAACTCCAAAACAGGCAACAAAATTCACATTTCTCTTGTTCAGTTTACCGTAGTTTAGATATAATTCCTTATGAAAGCAAATTTGAGAGCAAAGGAGGTTGAACAAGATAATGAAAGGAATCAAAATTAATCTGTGAATGAGACTACTTCAAAAGGGAAGGCCCATTTGAAGTAGTCTCATAATTACTTATCAACTTGCTGTTAACATTTTTCTTACCTGTTATTGTCATCCTCTGTTCACTCTATCATTTTTTCAAAATACGATCTACAGCTGCTTCACCCTGGTCTATACAATCTGGTAACCCAATTCCCTCAAATCCTCCACCTGCTAGATACAAACCAGGAAGATTACGGGCAATATCTTCTTTTATTTTACTCATTTTAAACGTGTGACCCACATTATATTGAGGCATGGCTTCTTGCCAACGTTCAATAAAGAAAAATTCAGGTTTTCCTTCTATCGTCATAATTTGCTTGAGATCATAAAGAACAGCACTTAATATTTCTTCATCATTCCGCGAAACAATCGCAGAATCGCCAGCACGGCCAACATAAGCACGAAGCAACGCGTATCCTTCAGGTGTTGAATGCCGCCATTTTTTATGAGTCCACGTACAGGCAGTAATTGTATGATTGCTTTTCTTTGATACAACAAAGCCAGTTCCATCAAACGGATTCGTTACTTTCTCTTTTTTATAAGCCAGTGCCACAGTTGCTACTGTCGTTGCCTCCATTTCGTGTAAATACGTGAAATAGGGATAGTCTTGGAATATTTCAGCTGTAACCTTTGGTGGTGTCGTGATAATCACATTATCATAAACCTCGGTCTCACCACTTGCAAACTGCAAATGAAATTGACCATCTTTTTTATACACTTTCGTAAGATGACTATTTTTATGAATCGAATTTGCATCTAGATGCGCTTCAATCGCCTCAACAAATGACTCTAATCCTTTACGAAACGTTAAGAACATTCCTTTAGACTTCGATGCCTCTTCTTGTGGCTTATCTTGCTTCGCTTTTGAACCTTTCATTCCACGAATTAGGCTGCCGTGTTTCTGTTCGACTTGTTGAAATTGCGGAAAGGTTGCTTTTAAACTAAGCTTATCAAGATTCCCAGCATAAATACCTGATAAAAGTGGTTCAATTAGACTATCGACCACTTCGTTTCCAAGTCTTCGTCTAAAGAAATGCCCTAGCGAGATATCTTCATCCTTCGCTGTGATTCGAGGATAAAAGAAATCTCCTGCTGCTCTTAATTTTCCAATCGGCGATAAAAGGCTAGTATTGATGAATGGCTTAATTTCTGTTGGAATGCCCATAATAGCTCCACCAGGTATTGGATGAAGGGTCTCACCTTTTAACACATATGCTTGTCCCGTATCATTTGAAAGCAATTCATCTTTCAATCCTACCTCTTTAGCAAGCCGAGTCATACTTTCTTTTCTCGCTAAATAGGAATCAGGTCCAAGTTCAACAACAAATCCATTCGCTCGTTCTGTTTTAATTTTCCCACCAAGTCGTCCGCTTTTTTCAAATAGATCATACGTTACATGATTACCATTTTTTTTTGCCTTTTCAAGTTTGTGTGCAGCTGCTAAACCAGTGATTCCTCCACCGATTATCGCAATTCTTCTTTCCCTGTTTTCCACAGCAGTCACCTTTTCTCTGCAAGCTTTTTTTTCACGATAGTCGCTAGACACTCAATAAATTCTTGCTTCGCGTTTGGCATTTCTGGGCGATAATACTTAATACCCAACTCATCTGTTACAACCTTACATTCAATATCATTATCATATAGAACTTCTAAATGATCAGCAACAAACCCTACTGGACAATAGACGATTGATGTGTAGCCTTGTTTCTCGTATAGATCTCGCGTCAAATCTTGTACGTCTGGTCCAAGCCAAGGATCTGGTGTATTCCCTTCACTTTGCCAACCAATAGTATAATGGTCGATCCCTGCTTTTTCTGCAATCAAATTCGCCGTTTCCTGTAATTGTTGTGGATAAGGGTCATCCATTTTTGTGATTTTCTCTGGTAAACTATGTGCAGAAAAGATGACACAGGCTTTCTCTTTGTCCTGAATTTCTTCCATTGTTTGCTTCACCTGATTCACCCAATAGTTAATAAAAAGAGGTTCGTCATACCAACTATTAACACTATAAATCGTCGGGCCATTTACAGTTTCAGACTCCTCATGAGCCCGTCCATTGTAAGATTTCACACTGTATGTAGAAAAATGTGGTGCAAGCACTAAACTAACAGCCTCTTCTATGCCATCTTTCTTCATTTGTTTGACAGCATCTTCAATAAAAGGATCAATATGCTTCAAACCAAGGTAAGCTTTGAACTCAATGTCTTCAAACTCTTTGTTTAACTGTTGTTCAAGGCCAAAAGCTTGATCCTCTGTAATTTTTGCGAGTGGACTTATTCCCCCAATGGCTTCATATCGTTCAGTTAATTCTTCTAATGCTTCCTCTGATGGTTTTCTTCCGCGGCGAATATGTGTATAATACGGCTCTATTTCCTCTTTAGTTCTAGGGGTACCATAAGCCATCACAAGTAACCCTATTTTTTTCTTCGTCATTTCCTCACCTCACCTTACTTGTTCATTGAATAGTCATGTACAAAAGCAGTTAATCTCTTTAATGTCTCTGGTTGTACCTCAGGAAATACCCCGTGACCTAAATTAAAAATAAAGTTAGAATTTTTCATGCCCTGGTCTAAAATCGCTTTGGCCCGTTCTTCAATGACGTCCCATGGAGCTAATAGAATAGCCGGATCAAGGTTACCTTGCACGGTCTTCTTAATTCCTAAATCTCTTGCTTCTTGTACAGAAATACGCCAATCAAGTCCGATTACATCTAGTGGCAAATCATTCCATTCATTTGCTAGATGACTCGCCCCTACACCAAACATAATTAGCGGAACATTTTCTTGCTTCAATTCTGCAAAGATTTTATGCATGATTGGTTTTACGAATGTACGATAATCCGCTACATTTAACGTTCCTACCCAAGAATCAAAAATCTGAATTGCTTGAGCACCGGCAGCAATTTGTGATTTAACATATGTTATAGTCATTTCTCCTAGCTTATCCATTAGTAAATGCCATGCTTCTGGCTCTGCATACATAAATGCTTTCGTCTTGTTATAATTTTTTGAAGGACCTCCCTCAATCATATAACTTGCAAGCGTAAAGGGCGCTCCTCCAAAACTAATAAGTGGAACCGTTAGTTGCTCTCGCAGCAATTTAATCGTATCTAGAACATAAGGAACATCTTTTTCTGGTGTAATAACACCTAATTTTTCAACATCAGCTTTTGATGTAATTGGATTTTCAATAACAGGACCAATCCCTGATTTTATCTCCACATCTACTCCTATTGCAGGTAGCGGTGTCATAATATCTTTATATAAAATCGCAGCATCATTGTTATATTGATCTACAGGTAATTTGGTCACATATGCACATAGCTCCGGCTGATGAGTAATTTCAAAAAGAGAATATTTCTCCTTAATCTTTCGATATTCAGGCTGAGATCTCCCAGCTTGTCGCATATACCATACAGGCACGTGATCGTGATCTTCTCCTCTACATGCTTTTAAAAACGTATCGTTAAACCTCTTCTGATCCATTCTGCCACTCCTTCTTTTACATCTCATAGTATCTATTTTACTTGAATAAGATCCAAAAAGCATTTTATACAACTTTTACTATAATGATCGAATAATTACGTGTATACCCAATCGATTAAACTGTCATAAAATTGATGAATGTTAATGCCGCTATTTATGGGAAACAATCAAACAAACCCTATTATTAATTCTAATGTAGAATAGGGAACAGGGACAATCATAGGAGGAGAGCCAAGAGTTACACTATCCCCATATCCCTTAGCGTGGAACAAATACTCCCATACTTTCAACCAATAATTGCATTTACCTTGACTACTAAATAAGCTCTTTAATGCAACCCTAATTTAAATGTAACATCAGCTGTATTCGAACGCTCTCCTTCTTGTTCTGTTATCGAATCATATGGAATGACTTCGTACTGCTTGTTAGAAAATGGATTTCTACTACTAATATAATAGTGACTTTGTCCAACAACTGATGCAATTCGCTTCCTTTCTCCCTTGCTCTTTTCATAAATATGATAGTTAATCCTATCGTCATCTTTCCCAGTCCACTCTAAGAGAATACTTGAGAATCCTCTACCACCTATAGAAAAGGTTGCTGTTACATCCGTTAAGATTGGCAGTTCAACAGGTGGTTCGAGCTCTGCAACTTCTTCCGGTTTGTGAAACGCCACTTCCCTCATTGTATTTGGTAATTCATTAAGGATATCTTTAAACAGTACTGTTGGATAAGCACTACCTCCATGCAAATAATGGTCTGTCGATGTAATATCATAGCCCATCCATACAGCCCCAACAACAGTAGGAGTGTACCCTACAAACCACGCATCCATTGTTGCCCCCTCTACTTCAGGATACGTTGTCGTACCTGTTTTTCCTGCTAATGAGGTATAGACCTCTCCTTGTCTACCTGTTCCATTTTGTACAACAGATTGAAGCATCCTTGTCATATACCAAGCGGTTTGGCTTGAAACAACCGTTTCTTCAGTCTGTTCATCGCCTATGATTCTCTCTCCATTTTTCTTGTAAATAGCCTCAATAAAGTATGGGTCTACTCGCTGACCACCTTTTGCAAATACTCGGTAAGCAGAAGCTAACTCTAGAGGTGTTGCCCCGTCTGTCAGTCCGCCTAGAGCTATCGCAAGTCCACGATCTGACGTTACAATGCCAAACTGATTTAATGCTTGAACAGACCTCTCAACACCTATTTCATTTAACAGCCAAACCGCAGGTGCATTAGCTGAATGAGTAAGGGCATCATACATTGTCATTTTCCCTGAATAGTGACGATTGAAGTTTCTAGGCGTATATCCATCATAATCACGCAATTCATCGACAAGCGGGGAGTAGGGATGGTAATTCTCCTCTTCAAGTGCGGGAGCATAAACAGCTAATGGTTTTATAGCCGATCCCGGCTGACGACCGACATTCACTCGATTAATCCCTCTCCTAACATACTCACGTCCACCTTGAACTGCCAGCACCCCACCTGTATCAACATCGATAAGAACAACTGCTGCTTCAGCATCGCCATTACCACTAGGAAAATAATGATCTTCTTTCAATTTTTGATAGGAAACTTCTTGAAGGTGTTTATTCATTGGAACAACAATTTGATAACCACCTGTTAATACTTCTTCGTTCGTTAAGTGGTACCGATCACGCGCTTCATCTAGCACCATGTCAATGTAGGTAAGGTAAGCATCATTTTCCGTTATTCGATTTTGATCCACCACAACCGTTTTTCCTCTTAAATACTTGGCTTCTTCTGAACTTAACTGCCGTTGTCGCTCCATCAGTGTTAGAACAAGATCACGCCTTTGTTTGCTTCGTTCAGGATGTGTAATCGGTGAATATAAATTGGGTGCTTTCGGTAAGCCCGCAAGAAGCGCCCCTTCCTCAATCGATAAATCTTGCACGTCTTTATTAAAATACAAGTTAGAAGCAGTTTGAATCCCGTATGCACCATGGCCAAAATAAATACGATTTAAGTACATTTCCAGTATTTCATTTTTGCTATATCTGCGTTCCAAGTTCATCGCAATAAGCACTTCATTTGTTTTTCTTAGTAACGTTTTCTCGCTCGTTAAAAATACATTTTTCACAAGTTGCTGGGTAATCGTACTACCACCCTCCACTTTTGCCCCAGCTAAAATATCTCGATAGAGCGCACGCCCAATTGAACGGAAATCAATTCCTTGGTGTTCAAGAAACCTTGCATCTTCTATAGAAATAAAAGCTTGTTGAACATGTTTTGGTATTTCTTGAATCGAAACGAGTTCTCTATTTTCAACAAAAAGCTGCGTTACAACTTCTCCATTTTGATCAACAAGAGAAGTAGTAGTATTCATCACAAGTTTCTGTTCATCAATCGCAAAATTACCAGCTAGAATAATAACTAAATATATAATTAATGCCAAAAGCACTGTTCCTAAAGCAGTCGATAAACCTAGTAGAATTTTCTTTTTCAATCCTTCCACCTCCCTTCTATTACCTACTATACCCGTATCTATAAAGTTCATAACAGTTGCACGCTAAATCCCTAATGGGTACACTTATTTACGAATCAACTCTCAATTCGTTTCAAATGTACGTAAATTAGAGGAGGAACAATCAGTGAAAAAAGTAAGCTTTATCCCTGTTTCAGTTGCTGAAACTTCACACGTAACCGGACTAAACATGCAAGGAGAATCAGGCCATTTTGTTTATTTAGAAGAAGACTTTGACCATCGTGATACTAAACAGTATGAGATTCTTAGCGAGACTGGCCTAGTTTCTGCACAAGGTTATGTCGTTATTAATAATATTCCTGTAACAGAAGACGGGCGTCCAGCCTTCGAAGAACGCTTTCTTAAACGAGCGGGTTTAGTTGAAAGTGAACCAGGCTTCCAAGCGATCCGTATTCTCCGTCCTCTCAAAGATGATACATATGCGATCATGACCGTATGGGATAACGAGGAATCGTTTAAGAATTGGCAAACATCGAATTCATACAAAAATGCACACAAAAATCGTGGAACATCCTCCGCTCTATCAACAGAGGTTTTCCCACGACCATCCTTTGTAACAACCTATCAATTATAAAGAGTTTGTTTAAAAAGAGGCGTTTTTCCATTTTAACAAACTCGAAGCAATGAGCGGAGCCTCTGCTATTCTTCTAAGCCTGCTATGAGTGGTTTCTCATAGTTAGCGTGCAGAGTGCGGAGCCATTGCCGCTTCGCAGGAAAAAAAAGGTAGCTTTCCCTATTTTACTAAGCCTGCACGGTGAGCATATACAGCCATCTGCGTTCGATCATCTAACTCTAACTTTTGTAAAGTGTGACTCACATGCGTTTTGACTGTTTTGATTCCAATAAAAAGGTATCCGCTATTTCTTGGTTGCTTTTCCCTTCTCCAACCACTCTAACGATTGCGCTAATCTTATATGTTTTTGGATTTTCATTTCACATTTTTCAATTCCAAGAAGAACACTTGCTCCAATAAGAATGAGAAGAAATCCACCAACTATCGTTCCAGGTTCCTCCTTATTTGAACTACTTTTATTGTAGAGAAAAAACAAGAATTTGAAGCCAATCTATAGAATGGTTTTCTCTCCTCCTCAAGACTGATATTCGACTAAGCTTGTGATCTTTCCGTGAAGTTTTTGGCTTGACTCTTTTCCTCTAGCTCGAAACAGTTATAATGAGACAAGTACAAATAATTGATACATATATTTAGATTGGACTAGAATAGAATAGAATAGTGTAAATGTGTAGTCCTTTTTGGGCAACAGTTCTACATTTGTCTAGAGTTCATGATTTACTAATAAGGATGTGTTCAAAATGACAGAGGTTTCCATCTGGCTTGCCTTTTTAGCTGGCGTTATTTCTTTTTTATCACCTTGTATTTTCCCTTTAGTACCTGCTTATTTGGCCCAATTAACTGGAACGAATATTTCTAACAACGAAATAGAAGCTGATCGAAAACTAATATTATCAAGAAGTATCGGCTTTATTATTGGCTTCACCTCTATTTTTCTTTTGCTAGGGGCTTCATCAACCTTTATTGGTCAAGCTTTTTTAGGAAATAGACAGCTCTTCGAACAAATAGGAGGAATTATTATCGCTGTATTCGGTCTACAAATGATGGGGATTATATCGATTCGAATGCTGATGAGCGAAAAGAAACTTTCTGTCAAACCTAGAAAGTCATCAAGTTTCGCCAACTCCGTACTTCTTGGCTTCTTATTTGGAACTGGTTGGTCACCTTGTATTGGGCTTGTCCTATCATCAATTCTCTTTCTCGCCAGCAAATCTGAGACAATGTGGTCAGGAATGTTTATGCTATTAGTTTATTCCATTGGATTAGGCATTCCCTTTTTACTAGTCGCTCTTTTGTGGTCACGCTCACTTGATCGAATACGCCGATTAAATAAATGGCTACCGACTATTCAAAAAGTAAGCGGTGGAATAATGGTCATACTCGGTATTTTACTGTTCACTGGTAAATTCGCTGTTATTTCTGCCTATTTAGCTCGAATCGCTCAATCACTTCCATTTACGATTTAAGAGGAATGACCAAAAGGGTGCTTTCTCCTTTTAGTCATTCCTCAAACAAAGAGCGGAGCCTTTGCACTTCTTCGAACAAACGGGATGTTTTTTCTTTTGCAATAAAAACAAGAGGTTGACTCCAAATGTAGAGTCAACCTCTTGTTTTTTTTACTCAGGAAGAGACGATAACCATCTGATCCGGTACCCATTCATAGCTGTTTCTCCTAACACATCAAGAAAACGATAATTCGCTGCGGCCCCGATAACCGCGCCGACGCCAGGAATCATTTGTAGCATTTTCGCTAAGTCTATATAATCACGATAATCAAGTTGAAACGCCTTCCAATCAAAGTTAGCTAAATACTCATCTTTTTCAGGGAGTCGTTCTTTCAGTAACTCCCATTCCTCTAGTTGCTTAATTAAATCAGCACGCTTTTCTTCTCTTGCAAAAGTAAGTTGAAATAAGTAAAGAACAAAGAGTCGCTCGCGATAATCACTAACGTCGTACCCGTAAGCAGATGCTACATCAAATAAAAACTTCATTTTAATACTAAGCAACAATGGAAAATCAGCCATACCGAGCAAAATCCCGCCCGCTCCTGTTCCAGCTCCTTCAAGAGCTGCCGTCCGTTTATATGACTTCAATATTTGAAGTACTTTCTTTTCTCTTTGCTTTAAGCTCTGAGCGGACTCTGGTTGTTTTTTTGTTGTATATTCAGATCCAACCAAAGTTGCGTGTACCATATTCTTAATACTTGCTGTTACAACCGAATGAATTTTTTCTGGGATAAGGTTATTCATCTTTGACTGTAAACCTTTCGTATAGCGACCTACCATCGATGGTCTCTTTAGCAACTTTCTCTTCCACCTTGAAAGCTCTTCAGCTATCTCCTTTTCATACATAGCAACCACCCCTTTGTCCTTATTGATGCTATAACTTACAAGAAGATGACTACTTTTTCCTTTTGTGAATTAATTTCTGACTCCCAATGTAGCTATATATTCCTCCTATTGCAATAGCAATTACAAAAATAGCGAGTGATGAAGTAGCAAGCAAGACTCCAAGTTGGACAGCAGTCATAATCAAAAGCAACCTGAAGGCAAGTTGCGTTAACGCCTCTTTCTTCTGCCCTTTCACTACTGGATAGAGATCGACCCACATATTCGTATCATAATGATACCAAAGTGTCGATAGCTGGTTAGTCACCATATGCATAAAGAGTAGAAGAACAACGAGTTGAAGCCAACCACTTGGGAGAGCGATCAGAACAATAGCACAAACCAACACAAGCCTTATATAAATTCCGCCGTAATCGTTCGCCCGAATAAAAGAACGAGCAAATAAATAGTGATACACTGACTTCTTAGAATCGATAATTCCGTTAATAATCCAATGCAAATACGTTCTTGCTCTCACTTTATTTCGCAACTGTGGTACATCAGTAAAGGCATTCGCAATTCGGTAAAAGAACAACAACATTCCTTGCTCTACTTCAATCAAATGATCCCATTTTATTGATAATTGCTGAGCTAGCCTTTTATAATAAAACATGTACAGACCTGCCATAATCACAAATAGCGCTAGTAACAACAGCCAATTAGCTCCAGAGAAAAGCAAAAATGTGAAAACAATATTAATTATGCCTCGCAATAAGAAATGTGAATTCCTTTCAGATTCACTTTGAAAACGTTGTTCCTCAAAACTCAAAAAAACATTCCACCCTTTCACAACAATTAAAAGGACAAGAACAAGAAACAAACTACCAACATCACTGGCTAAGTACTTTGCAAACAAAGGAGACAAAACAACGAGTCCTACCAACAACACACCACTTTGCAAAGCAAGGCTATACCATTTTGATGCTTGAAAATAAGATCCCAATTTTGATTCATAAGGCAAAAGAAATACAACATCAGCCGGCTTTACAAACGTACGGATACCACTCCTTGTCAACAAATGAGCAAAAATGGCAACAAACACCCAAACAGCTGGAAACGTATCTGGAAGCCAATCTAAAAAGACACTATAGTAATAGCTTCCAATAATAATAAGAACATATACGGTAAAAAGAAAGCCGCTATTGCCTATTAAGCGTAAATATCGAATCGCCATATTCCAATAGGAACTAACACGCTCTCTCCACAACATCATTCCATCCTTCATACGAGCTCTTCCTTTGTCATTTCGATATAAATTTCATCTAATGTAGCATTAGGTAGTCTAAGAGCTGAGCGCATCTCAGACAACGTCCCTTCTAAAACGACTTTTCCTTGATGCAAAATGACAAAACGATCACAATAACGCTCTGCCGTCGCCAAAATATGAGTGGACATTAAAACAGCGGCCCCTCTTTTTTTCATATCACTTAAAAACGTTAAAAATGACTGAATTCCAATTGGATCTAACCCTACAATTGGCTCATCAACAATATACACTGGTGGTTCTATTAAAAATGCACTCATAATCATCACTTTTTGCCGCATCCCTTTTGAAAAATGACTTGGATACCACTTCTTCATTTTTTTCATCCTAAATTCCAAGAGCAGCTTTTCTGCACGCTTTTCAAATAAGCTTTTTTCTAGGCCGTATGCTAAGGCTGTTAATTCTAAATGCTCCCACAATGTTAACTCATCATATAAAATCGGTGTTTCAGGAATATAAGCATACGAGCTCCGAAATTCATTTACGTCTTCTTGGAAGGTCCGCCCTCCAATTGTTACTTGTCCTTTTTCTGGCTGCAATAACCCTAGAATGTGTTTAATCGTCGTACTTTTCCCTGCACCATTTAACCCAATTAAACCTACGATCTCTGATTTATTCACATGAAAATTGACATCATGTAAGACTGGTTTCTTAGGGTGGTATCCACCAGTAATTCCTTCTATTTTCAAAACCTCTGACATGTTCACAACAACTCCTTCGCTTCTTTATCTTACCAAAAATGAGGAAAGGTTCTCTAGTCTAATGACAAAGGCTTTCTTTCTTCGACATAGAAAGATGACCCAGCACTCACAATAAGTAAGGTCTGACCAAAAATCCATCGTGGCCAGACCATTCTTAATACTATTTATTAAAGATTTGGGGAATTAGCTGGGTTAGTATCCCCCTCTTGATATCACTCATCTATAAATATTCGAATGTCTACTATAAGTTACATAAAATTAAATGAGGCTATCTTGTGAAATGGGGACAACGATTCTCACGCAACTTGCAACGACGATAAGCACTCATGTATAGTGGTTTTAAGCAAAAATGGAAAGGATGGATTATGATGACCTATGATCAAAATTGTATATTCTGCAAAATCATCAAAGGCGAAATTCCAGCCTCAAAAGTGTATGAAGACGAACACGCGCTTGCGTTTTTAGATATTAGCCAAGTAACAAAAGGTCATACACTTGTTATCCCTAAATCACATCATCAAGACCTATTTGATCTACCTGAAGATCGCTCAAAGCATATTTTTTCGGTTATCCCTAAAATTGCCAAAGGCATTAAACAAGCTTATCAAGCTAAAGGGTTAAACATCGTCAATAATAATGGAGAAATTGCTGGACAAACTGTTTTTCATTATCATGTACATCTTATTCCAAGATACGGGAAAGGAGATGGCTTTGGAGCTGTTTGGAAAGACCATAGTGCAGAATACAAAAGTGAAGATTTGCAGCAAATGGCACGAGAAATACATGCTTTTATTAAAGGATAATATAGTCGATCGTACCTTAGACTGCTAATGCTAGTGTTTTTAATATAAAAGGTCACATAAATAAGGATAATTGAGGCTTTCTCAAATAGGATCTGACATTAATTAGTCGCGTAATATATGATGAAATGCCATATGTTATGCTCTATGGAACAGACCCGTAGGTTATCACGAATTTTGTCTCTACATTAAAATCAATCTTTATGTTTGTGATAAATTTCAGAAAACACTAAAAAACAATCCATAATAAATGGAATTATGGTACGATAATGACAATCTATGTTTTATTAACGTGGTGAACAGATAAAGGAGTGGAGAGAATATGACAACAGTATACAATTTTAATGCTGGGCCTTCTGCCTTACCAAAACAAGTACTAGAGAGAGCACAAGCAGAGTTAACAAATTTTAATGGAACGGGCATGTCCGTTATGGAACTTAGTCACCGTAGCAAAGAATATGAAGCGGTCCACCAACATGCAATTAACTTATTAAAAGAACTATACAACATACCGGATCAATATAAAGTTCTATTTCTTCAAGGTGGAGCTAGTTTACAATTTTCGATGATTCCTCTTCAATTTCTAAAAGAAGGAAAGATAGGAAATTATATTCTAACAGGTTCTTGGTCTGAAAAAGCATTGAACGAAGCCAAGTTAATTGGAGAAACAGCTATAGCAGCGACAACAAAAGATACCCAATACAAAACGATCCCGAATGCTACTCACTTACAACTTAACGAGAATGATGCTTATTTACATCTCACTTCAAATAATACGATCTACGGGACACAATGGGCTAATTTCCCAGAAATTACGCACGCACCTTTAATTGCAGATATGTCTAGTGATATTCTTTCTCGACCAATAGATATTGAAAAATTTGGTCTTATCTATGCTGGAGCACAAAAGAATCTCGGACCTTCTGGTGTAACAGTTGCGATTATTCGAGAAGATCTTCTTGAAGAAAATGTTGATCAAATTCCTACTGTCCTTCGCTATAAGACACATGCAGATGCGAATTCGCTTTATCATACACCGCCAACCTTCTCTATTTACATGCTCGATCAAGTTTTAACATGGGTCAAAGAGCAAGGTGGGGTTGAAGCGATTCAGAAAATGAACGAAGAAAAAGCAAAATTAATTTATGATGCAATTGATGAAAGTAGCGGATTTTATAAAGGTCATGCAGAGAAAGATGCACGTTCATTAATGAACATTACATTTAATCTCCCTACAGAAGAAGATAATAAAAAGTTTCTAGCGAAAGCGAAGGAACTTGGATTTATTGGTTTAAATGGCCATCGCTCTGTTGGAGGCTGTCGTGCTTCGACGTATAATGCAGTACCATTAGAGGCTTGTCTTGCCCTAAGAGATCTTATGGACTCATACCGCAAGAATAACTAACAATAAGAGTGGTTAGGATGAAAAAGAACCTAACCACTCTTATGAACAAATTAAGAGTAATAAAACACATCCTCCACTGCACAATAAAATGATTAACATTGTTATGAACGAATTTCTAAATTGGTTTTTTTCTTCACTCTTTATATTACCTGCTAGACGAAAAGAAACATAAATAAACCCGTACAATGATAATAAACAAATCGATAGCAATAATAAAATTAGGGCCTCCATCTTTCCCCCTCCTTATCCATTATTACTATGCAGATAGGAGTGCTCAAAGAACTCATTATGAGAGGTGGATTATTAAATGAATGGTAAATCATTTTTCTCAGGTTTTTTTACAGGGGCAGCGATATTAGGTATCATTACACTATTTACAACGCCTGCTGCAGGAAAAAATGTTAGAGCTGCCTGTAAAGAAAACACTTTGAAACTACGGAATGAGTTTGAGCAAGTAGCTAATGATAGTAAACATGTTTCACTACAACTAAAAGCAACTGCCAAAGAAGGAAAAGAGCTTTTTTTAACTGTTGGAGGAGAAGTCAAAGACTCCATTAATAAGTGGCAACAAGATATTGAACCTGCAGTATCTCAATTAAAAGCTGACATTGAAGCTCTACAAAAAAATGTTGAACAAGCAACAATGGATCGCAACGAATACAAATAGATTATAGATTTTCTAAAAGTTTGTAATAAACTTATTTTTACCTTTCTTTTTCTTTTGGTTCTTGGCATAATATAAAAAAGAAATATTATTTCGAAATAATATTTACGATAGAGTAACAACGTTCTCGACTAATTAGTATTAGTCATCAAATGTTTCTTAATTAGGGGGAGAAAGATGGATCAGCAATTACCTAGCTCCTTAAAACAATCAGTTATGTTTAGTCATAAGGTAGCTCAATTAAGCAAAGCACTTTGGAAGTCAGTAGAGAAAGATTGGCAAGCTTGGATTAAACCATTTGATCTTAATATTAATGAACATCACATCCTTTGGATTTCTTACCACTTAGATGGTGCTTCAATCTCAGATATTGCTAAATTTGGAGTTATGCACGTATCTACCGCCTTTAATTTCTCTAAGAAATTAGAGGAAAGAGGTCTCCTTCATTTCTCAAAAAAAGAAAATGACAAGCGAAATACGTATATATGCTTAACAAATGAAGGTCATGATTTATTTTTTCAAACACTTGAAGCATACCAACCAGACACATACGGTGTGTTTGAAGGTGCATTGCCTATTCGAGACCTATATGGAAAATTCCCAGAATTATCAGAAATCACAAGTATTCTTCGCCATATTTATGGACCCGACTTTATTGATATTTTCGAAAAATCGCTTTCTAAATTTAATGAAGATTTCCACGAAGAAGATGGACGTTTAATTAAATTAGATAAAAAAAAGAAAGCAAACTATTCAAGTGAGGGAGCCTAGTACATACTAGGCTCTTTTTTCGACTTTAGACGAAATTGGCTAAAGAAAGGATCCAGTTTCCTTGCACTCAATCACTATATTTATATACTAATTTTTAAAAATGTTAAAAATTAGTATTGTCGAAATCATTTTATTTTTGTCGATTCTATTGCTTTATAAAAAGAATGAGAGTAAATTAATCATTGATTGAGGAGGTGCAGCATTTCTATGAACTGCTGGAAAACTATACGTATAAGCCGTGATTACGGTACGTTGCGCCTAATGATGTATTCAGGATTCACAATGCTCTTTTCTTTTTTATTTTATTATCTAGCTGTGAGTTCCATTATTCCAACGACTGAGTCACCAACAATTAGCTTGCCAATTTTTATTATAAGTATTATTGCTGTTTTGCTTTTTCACAAACTACTTCACCTTATTCCAATATGGATGTGTGGAAAGAAAGCGATAATAAAAGCACGCTGGGTTTCGTTTATTCCGATGTTATCAGTGAAAGTATCAAGACCTTTGTCACGTAATTTATATTTAACAGCTTTGTTAACACCGATTTTCACTATCACATCAATTGGTGCGCTAGCTTCAGTCATGTTACCGATGTACATTGCCTATATTTCCATTTTAAGCTCTATTCATTTCGGTTTAGCCTTTTATGATATTCTGTATGCTTCTTATTTAATTAAAGCTCCAAAGCAGAGTTATATTGAAAACCATGAAGAAGGGCTTCATATTTTAATTAAACGAGCTGTTTAGTTTTAGAAAAAAATTGGTCTCCGCCAGAGTTCTCTTAGAGATCCGGACCTTGCTGACTGATAAGCAAGGTTCAGATTTTGGCTGAGGCCTTAGTTTGTAAAATCCACCCTCTTTCGTTTTGTTAGTCTATAATCATTTCAAGTTCTATGTTATCCTTCTCGAGATCGAAAGTAAGAAAACGAAACCTTATTGATTCATTTTTATCTACTTTGATTTCAGTCACCTTGACCTCCACTACCCGCTCACTGGGATAGGTGACAATCCACTCTGCCACTTCAATCCAATTACTAATAAATTGCAATACTTGATCCACTGGTAAACTAAGAATGCCAACTGAAAATGTCTCAACTTTTAATAGTAAATCTCCATTCGGCACGACAACTGGTTTAAAATTAATCGTAACAGGAACTTCCTGACCAAGAATTCGAAAGGCAGACCTGAATTGAACATTTTCATCGAGCAATTCCACCATATAGGAAATATCACTTGGAGTTTGTTCAATTCTTGATGCAATAAGCGTATTTAACTTTGCTTTATTTGTTTGAATGTTAAAAGTAGCCTCTTCCTCTGTTGGTTGTTTTTGTATAAAATGGTTTTCATCTACCTCAGGAAAATACCGCTGAAATAGTACGAAAAGAAAAATGATAACAAGGACAACTAGTCCACTTAATGCAAAAAAAGCTATCTTCCATACCTGATTACTTTTTTTCATAAATCCACACCTTCCTTTATCCCTTTCATTGTATGTCCTAATCATAATGATAACAATCACTGTTTCTTAAAAAATTGTGTTTATTGCTGTGATTTTAAGCCTTTCAAGTGCTTTCCTCCTAAAAGCACGCAACATGTCGAGCCATTTCCGCCCTTGAATAGGCTTTCACACTTCTTTAAATTCACTCAAATTTTATAAATTCTTTTTAAATAAATTAAGCAATCTCCTATCTTTTTTAGGCAATTTTTGATAAAGTTTAAATATCATTGCTCGTCAGGAGGCAACTATATGCTCTTCTTTACTATATTATTTGCTCTATTTTTTTTATACGTTATTAATTCTATGACTGATGCCTTGTGCTTAAAACGTGAAATACCTACTGAAAAACAGTCAAAGTTATTTCGAACAATTAATATTTTAATGACTATTTTGCTTACATCTACATATGTAAAAATCTTATTTACATAAGAAGAGTGAGAGACGGTTATGTCCTCACTCTTCTTTGATTCATTCCACATCAATTAGTACATCCAAGATGCACCAATAATGACTAATAAGATGAACAATACGACGAGTAACGCAAATCCTCCTTGATAAGTGTGAGACATCGTGATCCCTCCTTATTAATTCTTCATCATCCGTCCGAAAAGAGATGTTGTTGTTGGTATTATAACCAAGCTGCACCTACAATTACTAATAAGATGAACAACACAACAATCAACGCAAATCCTCCGTGGTATGCGTGAGACATAATAACACCTCCTCTTTACTTTGTTAGAATATCCTATGCTAAAACACTTCTTCCGTACTGGGCGTCTGCCCAAAAATTCATAATTCCTTCATTTTGCTTCTTAAAAACATTTCTCTATCAATCAATTGTATGGTATAGTAAGGTCTGTAAATGAGACAGGCATTAACCTGAGGATGATGTTGAGGAGTGGAATGAATAATGAAAAAACAGTTGGTTGCCGCTATTAGCCTAGCATGTATGACGGCCCTTGTTGCATGTAACAATGAAGAAACTGCATCAGATAATACACCAGTTGCCATTGTCGATGGAACTGAAATTACGGAAACAGAATTCGTTGATCAGTTAAAGACCAATTACGGCGGGTCTACACTTCAAGCAATGATCCGTGACCACCTGCTTACTCAAGCAATTGATACTGTTGGGGTTACAGATGAAGAAATAGATGAAGAATTAGAGATGCTGCGTACTGAATTCCGTGTAACGTACGGTATTGAGGATGACGAAGGTGTCTTAGAAGCACTGCAGACTCAGTTTAATTTAAATGTTGATTCAATTGATGAATTCGTAGATGAGTACCTTGTACCACCACTTGTGTTAAAAAAATTAGCTACTGATGGTATCGAGATCACTGAAGAAGAGATCCGAGCTTATTATGAAGAGAATGAAGAACAATTTGGAGAGCAAATTAGAGCGAGCCATATATTAGTTGAAGATGAAGAAATTGCGGCTGAAGTTCTTGAAAAAATTGAAGCTGGTGAAGACTTTGCTGAGTTAGCAAAAGAATACTCTACTGATCCAGGTTCAGGCGCCCGTGGTGGAGACCTTGATTTCTTTGGAGAAGGGAAAATGGTTGCACCGTTTGAAGAGGCTGCCTTCTCAATGGAAATAGGTGAAATTAGTGAGCCCATTGAATCTGACTTTGGCTTTCACATCATTAAAGTAACGGATCAAAGAAATGCTTTTGAAGATTACGCTGATGAAATTGAACAAATCTTAATTCAACAACAATCTAAATCAAATGATGAAGTAATGGCTGAGTTACTTGAAAATGCCAATATAGACATTAAAGACTCACGTTTTTCTGATTTATATAATGAAGAAAATGAGTAAAATAACTGAAAATAAGGCTACTGAGAATATTTTCTCAGTAGCCTTATCCCTTTTCCGCTTATGCCTAGAACCATTCAACCACCTGAGCATAGGCTAAGATTAGGTATCACCTAATTGACTAGCAGAAAGGATGTTTACTCATGTCGGGAACTTCTTATAACTCTAGCTTCACATTACTAGTAGTATTGTTCATTTTACTTATTATTGTAGGTACTGCATACGCATGCTAAAAGAATATTAGAAAATAAACAGAGAATCCTTTTAAGGGCTTCTCTGTTTATTTATCAGCCTCTAGTTGTTTTACGTTTTTCCCTCTCTTGCTCGATTCGCTCCATATAAATATTCCCTTCATTTTCAATCCATTCTTGTTCAATATGTTTATCTTCAACCGAATATTTGACTGACAAATAACCACTTAAGACAATTCCAGCAAGTACAAAATACACCCACCAAGGACTTGATAACAATATCCCTCCAAGTGCTGTTTGGGTCAAAAGAAACCCAAGTGCAAGGATGGCTAGTAAAATTAGTGCTGCTCGTTTATTGTTTGGTTTGTTTTTCATCATTACCCCTCCATGCTTATATCGTTACTATAGAGTATGTACAAGCATGAAAGAATAGAACTAAAAAGAGATTACTCAAGAAAGGCAACCTGTGTGTTCAAAAAGGAGGTTGTGCAATGGCTTCACTCATTGCTTCGAGGTTGTTAATCAAGTAACCATATAAATATTACGGTAAAAAGAAAGAGACGCGCTTTTGCGATAAGGGGAGTTTTGCCTGTCTCATAGAAGGCTGCTAATTGCGTCTTCTTCCCTAAACACACGCTATACATCCAGTGGTGGCTCATGAAAACTTGGTTTATAAAAGCTACGATGATCCATTGCCATCATTCGTTCAGAAAACTCACCTGGTTGAACACGTTCTAATGCTCTGTCCATCATATTCATTTTCGCATCAATATTATCAATCATATGTAACATCTCAGCTTCACGAATAACAGGGACTTTAGGGCTCCCCCACTCTCCTTTTCCATGATGGCTCAATATTAGATGCTGTAGCATTAAAACCTCTTCTCCTGTAATCCCAAGTTCCTTCGCTGCATCTGCTACTTCACTTACCATAATAGAGATGTGGCCAATCAATTTTCCTTCCAATGTATAACTTGTATCAATTGGTCCCGATAACTCTCTTACTTTTCCAAGATCATGTAGGATAATGCCGGAATATAACAAATCCGTGTCTAGCGTCGGATATAACTCTGCTAAACTTTTAGCTACTTTTAACATGCAAACGACATGATACGCAAGTCCTGAAACAAATTCATGATGATTTTTTGTTGCAGCAGGAGATTCCAAAAAAGGTTCCTGGTATTTTTTTAATAAATGTCGCGTAATTCGTTGTATATTAGGATTTTTCATATCAAAGATGTACTGCGTAATTTCTTCTAACATATCCGCTGGAGCTAATGGAGCAGATCTAACAAAGTCAGCTACTTTAACTTGATCCATAGCTGTGGTGGGACGAATACTACTAATCTTCATTTGTAAACGACCACGATAATCCGTAACCTCTCCATGAAGATGAACAATGATCTGACTAATGAAAGTCGCTTCATCATCAGGTGAACACCCCCATAACTTTGCTTCAATCTCCCCCGTATGGTCAGCTAAGATTAACGTTAAAAAGGGTTTTCCATTACTTGCTACTCCCTTTATTGCCGATTTTATTAAGTAATACGTTTCAACACGATCTCCAACTTGTTGAAACCGGATACCCTTACTCATATGTATCTTCACCTCATCTTTTATCATTCTATTTTCTTTTAGTATAGCATATATTTTATGTTAAGCCCTATGATAGACCTATTCAAGAAACGTAAATACAGATTCAAAATAAGAAATAAAAAATAAGAAGATGCATCACATCTTCTTATTTTTTACGCATTTTGCTTTTGGGATTGTTAGGAAAAAAGATTGAAAACATCACTCCAACTTCGCTATTTTCAACTTTAGGAAAACCACCATGCAATTCGGTAATTCGCTTTACAATGGCAAGCCCGAGACCAAATTTCCCTTTATTCCCTTTATAAAATGGATTGAATAATTGTGGCAAATCATGAGATGGAATGGATTCACCATTATTCTCAACTGTAATGATTACATGATCCTCTGTTGAATGCGCAGACATCCATATCGTATCTTTAGCATAACGAAGGGCATTTTCTACTAGATTCTCTAAAAGAACTTCAAGTTGTTCACGATCCCCCCATAATTGTGTTTCAGGACCTTTTACTAAGATTTTTACATCTTCACGCTGAACTCGAAATCGCTCCTCAATCTGAAAAGCAATTTGCCCAAATACAATTTTTTCATGCTTTGGACTCTCTTCTTTTAGTGAATCAAGCTTCGTATAATAAAGCATATCAATCACTCGTCGTTCCATACGATTCGCTTCTTCAATGATGACATCCATCGTTTGTTCCATATTGCCTTTGGGCAGAATGCCGTCTTTAACGGAGTGTGCATAACTTTTAATAACCATAATAGGTGTTTTTAGCTCATGAGAAGCATGCTGAATAAACGTTTTTTGAGCCCGGTCGTAAAGATTTAAATTTTGCCTCATTCTCTCAAATTGATCGGACAACCGTTGAAAATCCTCGTCACCCTTCCACTTTAGGGGTTCTTTCCAATCACGATTTGCAATTTGTTCCAAGTGATTCCCGAGTACGATTAAAGGCTGACGTAAATAGTGCTTTAACCAAATGGCAGGCAATAAACTTAAACCACTTGTTAATAGAAGAATATAAACTAAGCGCTCCCACAGACGATTTACCATTTGATCACGATATGTATCCCACATATAGGAAATATGAAAAGCGGGATAATCGTCAATTTGCGCTTTCGCAATTACATAAAATACAGTTGCACCACCATATTGGATTTCATAACGACCGCGGTTCACTTCCTGCCGATAAGCATTTTGAGCCATTTCCTGTAGAACTTCCTTTGGAGGTGGAGCCCCTTCTGCAGGGCGCCCTAATGTGTCATAAATAAAAAAGTGACCAACTCTCCCTGCTTCCCGATCTGTAAAATCATGTTCATTTCTCGGATTAAGTAAGTCTAGTAATGGATAAGCACTTCTAATTTGCTCATGTTCAATGAGACGATATGTTTCTTCTGTCAGCGTACCTTTAATGGAAATTGGATAAATAATAATAATTGATAATCCCACTAAAACAATAATGGAAATAAACGCAAGCCAAATTCGATGCGTTAAATTCACTTTAATCATGAAGACAGAATCCTATACCCGTATCCATATAGCGTTTCGAGATGAACTCGAGGCATTTTTTTTCGGACACGTCTAACAACATCATCAACAGCTCGCTCAGAACCAAAATAATTTTCGCCCCATACATGTTCAATAATTTTTTCTCGTGAAAATGCTTTTCCAACCTCTCCTGTAAGAAGCAAGATAAGATCCATTTCCTTTGTTGTTAAATCAACAAGCGAGTCACCTTCCGCCTCTTCATCTACAACGGTTCGGCCAACCGGGTCAATCGTATATTGATTTAATTCGATTTTCTTTTGCTCTTGTGTCGATACACCGTAAACGCGATTCAACAGTTTTTTTGTTCGGATAATTAACTCTTGTGGAAGAAATGGTTTTGCCAAATAATCATCACTTCCCATTTCTAGACCTAGCACTCGATCTAGATCTTGATCTCTTGCTGAAATGAAAATGACGGGTGTATCGGTTTCTTCCTTGATCGCTTTTAATAATTGATAACCATCTGTTCCTGGTAACATAATATCAAGAATCCATAAGTGTGGCTTTTCTCCTATTGCATCGCGAGCCACATCACCATCATGAAAGACAAGAACGTTCCATCCCTCTTTTTCTAAGTATGCTTTCAATACCTCTGATAAGTTTTCTTCATCTTCCACTAGATAGACGAGATATTCACTCATGTCTCGTTCCTCCTTTATATGGGTACTTCTCTAAAATACTCTCTATGTAATATTGTATCTTATTTTAATCGATGAAACGAGTTTCAGGTAGTGTAACCACTACTATCTAATATATTTACAACTTTTTTCACAATCAAACCTAAAAACGTGTTAATTCGTGAAAAAAATTCTCTATTCGCTATTTCCCGGGTAAAATTTTAAAAATAAATATCTTACTTCCATAAAAAACGACATCCTCATACAAAAATTAGAGAGCCTAAAAAGATCGCAAGTGATCTTTTTAGGCTCTCTAAAGAAATATACACATCATGGAATCCGTTCTAATAATGTATGTTTACTCTTTCCTATCTGATCGCTGCAATAGCTGTCAAAGCTGCAAGTGGCAGTATTAATCGATTCCAACCTATAGGACGTGGATAGGGGCCATAAGGATATGGGTAATATGGATAGTAAGGATAGTAAGGATAGTAAGGGTAGTAAGGGTAGTAAGGGTAGTATCCTGGAGCATAATAACGACCCTCTTCTCCTTGTCTAGCCATTGGTTGCTGCACTTGATGACCATAGGCATGCCCAGCCTCTTGACCATACTCATACATCGATTGAGCTCCCCATCCGTTCATCAACTGTTCTAAATCCATGTACTGCCCTGTTTCATCTACTGGTACCATAATATAGACATTTTCATCGTCGACATTCTCCACCACTCCACTATAGCCCGATTGCCCATTCACCTGTAAATGAACAGGCTGGTGTAAGTATTGTTGACACTGAAACTTCATATTGTAATGTTGATTCATCATTACTTCCCCTCCTTCATCTATCTCATCATTAGCCTATTCAAAAAAAGAAAATGGGTGAATGCTTAGAAAAACTTAGTCTCCGCCAGTCCTCTTTCAACAGAAAACTCAGAGCGCACTCAGGAGGATCCCTTCGTTTTTTCCCCTTACTCTCCAACCATTTAAAGAAAAATTCACCGTGCAAATAAATTTTCTGACAAAATAAAAAGGATGTGATTCCCATACCACAAGGGGATCACATCCTTTTATTTTATAAGTTGCTAGGTTTTGCTTACCTGTGCCGCCTGTTGTTCAAAACGGGTAACAGTCAAATAAGTTTGACTTATCATAAACAAATTTCCAACTACCCAGTACAAAGATAGTGCTGACGGCAAAGTAATACCGGCAACAATAATCATTACGGGCATAATAAACATAACAATCTTCATTTGATCATTTAACTGTGCTGAAGTCATTTTCACTTGTAAAAAGGTCGTCATTCCAGCAATCACCGGTAATAAATACAATGGATCTGGACTCCCTAAGTCAAACCATAAAAACGTATGATGAGCGATCTGCTCTGTTCGCATAATCGCAAAATAAAAAGCCATCATGACAGGTAGTTGAACAAATAGTGGTAAGCAACCTGCCATTGGATTCACGCCATTTTTTTGATAAAGGGCGAAGAGTTCTTTTTGCATTTCTTGTTGTTTTTTCGGATCTTGTTTCGAACCTTTTTTATGTTTTTTTTGTAACTCCTCCATCTCTGGACGAAGTGCCTGCATTGCTCTCGAACTTTTTTGTTGTTTTAGCATTAATGGCAATAGGACCAATCGAACTAAAATCGTAACGAACACAATCGAAAGACCATAACTTTCATTAAACAGCTCAGCTACATAAATAATCAGCCATGACATTGGATAGATAAAGAAGTGATTCCATACCCCTTCAGTTTCTGCTGTAATTGGAACTTGTTCAACTGCTCCACATGATGTAAGAACTAAGATAAAACTCAGTAACAATAATACAATTCCTACTTTTTTCACAAAAGTTCCTCCTTGTTGTTTTTCATTTGGTTATGAAAAAGCAACAAGAATAGAGTCTTCATCATCTTGATTCGTATGGTCTATTAACGATGGTATTTTCGGTCTATATAATTTCGTACAGAGATGGGCGAGAAATGGAGTTTCATGGTCATAATCTTCCATATTAACAAGTTTTCTCTTCCAATTTGTACGAAGCTCCCATTCAATTATGAAGACATTCGCTTTCGTACATGCAGCTAGAAATAGCATTGTCATGAAAATACTAACCCATATCATCGTCATATCTGAAACGATTTCAACCATTCTCGACCACCTCCTTAGCTGTTGTGTTCATTTTATCACATAACCATGTAGTAAACAAAAACAGGTTTTCCATTTAGCTGACTATTTTTACTGGTTTACATAAGCTTCTATTTCATTTATTTGCTCATCATCCCCATAATTCGTAACTTGGTATCTAATCCCATCTGCAACATTACTATTAGCAAAATAATCTAAGTCATGCATAATCCGATGCGCAAATAAAATCCCATTTGTATCTCGTTTATCAATCGCCCTCTTCAACGATAAAATGGTATTCTCTGCATCTTTTATAATTTGCTCGTCCATTTCCACTTCTACGATGGACTCAATATCTTCAATTAATGATTCAAGTAATGTCTCATTTTGGTTCCAAGAAAATCCACGATAGCGATTCCAGCCAACTAAACGATTTAGTTCTGCATGAACTCTTGTAATAATTTGATTTGTACCACGGATCTCATTGTTATTACTTTCAGATTCATCCCTTTCTTCTGCCTGCACCGTAATCGTTTCAATTGCTTCTTCCTTGTCTTCTTTTGATTCCTCTGCTTTCATATTCTCATTTTCAGGTAAGAGATTTACCCCGATTACGATCATAAACATAATCATGATCGCAAACACAAGACTGATTGCTAGTTTTCTACTGCTCATTTTTTCCTCCTATATCTACTAATTTATTTTCACATTGTACCCGTGAAATCAATACTAGATTGTTTTTTATTCCTACTAGCTTTTGATAACCTTAATTTTATTGCATGATCATTCTATCGGTGCTGATTGTATCGTGTTAACAACAAGAATAGGTCTTCGAAAATACCTTGTTGCACACCCTCTGGTAGGCGTCTAAATTCTTCTCGATATTCCTCGTTTATTCTAGGCCCACTCCCCATAAATTTAATTTCCCTATCACTCCAATACCACTCTTTTCCTGCTATGGCCTTTTCTCTAAATGATTTGGCCTATTTTTTATAATTAAAAAGACCTTCATCATGCAATGAAGGTCTCAACTACTACTAATAAAAACGCAACAAATCACCATATAAAACCTTGTCTGAAAAGTCCAAATCTAGATTTACTTTTTCAAAATAAGGATCACATTTCTCAAGTTCAATTTCTGTTCCATCCTTTTTTAGGTAGCAACTCCCTTTTGTATAGACGAGATCGTCTGTGACAAAACTTCGGTCACGGAGTACAACAAATGATTGGCGTTCTAGCGAAAATAAATCAGAACCGAATTGAATGTCCTCTTTTGTGTCCATTCCAAGTAAGTGCATAATCGTCGGTTTTATATCAATTTGACCTGATACCGTATGATTGATCTCATTTCTATGCCCGGGAATATGAACAATCATCGGCACTTTCTGTAGTTGAACATGATCAAAAGGTGTCAGTTCTTCTTTCCCCAAAAATTTACTCATGGCTCTATGATGGTATTCCGATATCCCATAATGATCTCCATATAGAATGAAAATTGAGTCGTCATACATTCCTTCTTCTTTTAATCGATCAAAAAAGACTTCTAGCGCATGGTCCATATACCGAACTGTTGGAAAATAGCGATTTAA
The DNA here is from genome assembly GCF_036663595.1 of Halalkalibacter lacteus. Lineage (NCBI taxonomy): Bacteria > Bacillati > Bacillota > Bacilli > Caryophanales > Bacillaceae > Halalkalibacter > Halalkalibacter lacteus. The sequence continues at coordinate 79,293 of NZ_JAWRVL010000009.1, read as the reverse complement.
TGTTCCACTATTTGAATCAAATTCATCAATTAGTTTATCTTCTTCCCCTAATTCAAACGGAAAGTGATTCGTTAACGTAATGAACTTTGTATAATATGGTTGTGACTGTGATTTTAACAGATCAATAGATTGCTCAAAGAAATCTTCGTCCTTTAGACCCCAGCCTATCGAATTCTCTTCATTTACATCGTAAGAGTTAATATCAAAGAACGTGTTATAACCAAAAGATAAATACATCATGTCACGATTCCAGAAACTTTTATTATTAGCATGCATGACTGACGTATAATACCCTGATTCGTTCAGCATTTCTGGTAAACTATTAAATTCATTTCCAGCGTGTGTAAAGAATACCGACCCGCTATCTCTCCCAAATAACGAGTTTGCCACTAAAAATTCAGAATCAGACGTTTTCCCTTGTGCAGTCTGATGATAGAAATTGTCAAAGTAATAGCTCTCCTCAATCAAACTATTTAAAAAAGGAGTAATTTCTTCTCCATTAAGCGTTTCGTTTATAACAAAACTTTGCAATGATTCTAACGATAAAACAATAACATTTTTTCCCTCAGCTATCCCTAGCATGTCTGGATCAGGTTCTTTGTAATTTTCATTTCTATATCTCAGTACTCCGTCAATATCTGAACTTTCCGCAAACACTCGTTGAGCTTTCGATTGGGATTGAATGAATGCATCATACACATGATAATTCATAATGCCAATGTTTTTCACTAGCATCTCACGGTCAAAAGCACGAGTTAAGAGCTGCGGTCGTTCTAATTGAGCAATGCTAATATTGATAAAAAACAGCAAACCTGTTACAGCTAAAAGGATAACAGGTTCACGTTTTCCTTTTAAATGAACCGGTATTTTATTTTTCAAGACTAAGAACGTTAAAATCACAATATCAAGTAATAATAGGAAATCTGAGAACTTAGTAAGTTCTGTAATGCTTCCTTGCAAATCCTGTGCATTACTCGTTTGAAATAATACTGGCCAAGTAAGAAAATCACTAAAGAAACGAAAGTATAAAAGATTAAAATACAAGGTACAAGTTGCCAATAAACTTGTTACAATCACCATTATATTTCTTATCTTCCCACTAAAAAGCAAGCTAATCCCAATTAAAAACACGGTTGAGCTTAAAGGATTTATGATGAGTAAGATCTCTTGCAACACATTTTCAGACTGAATGCGAAACCCCATTTTGTACAGTATATAAGTCTTCGCACATAAAAAAAAGACTGCTACCATTATAAATTTTAACCGAATGAACTCGGCTTTGATTCTAGCCATTTTTGCTAACTCCTCTCAAAAGCAAAACAATACTTACAAATAATTACTATACCATATATTAATCTTTTCTTGTGACAAGTCAATAAAAAAAATCTATTCACATTCAAGTCAGAGAATAATTTTGCCTCACTCTATACTCTTAATCAAACAAGAAATCGTTAATAAGCCTAGTTGCAGTTATTAAATAATATGAACTTCTGATTAATCTCTATACCTACATAACTCTTTTTTTCTCTTCTAAAAAGAAAGCACCAACCAAATAGGTTGATGCTTTACTATTGTTACTTTTATAATTGTACTCTGAGTTGCTTGCGAAATACTTCACGAATCATGTACGAGACTCCGTTTTGCTCATTAGATCGCGTTAACCAACCAGCAACGTTCTTTACCGATTCTGTTGCATTGCCCATTGCAACACCCAAACCAACTTGGTTAATCATCTCAACATCGGAATCTTGTGCGCCAATCGCCACCATTTCATCTGAAGCTATTCCTAAATATTGACCTAACGTTTGTAACCCTCTTGCTTTTGAAACTCCTGTACTTACAAGTTCCAAACGCCCAGGAGCCGATTCAAACATAGTAATACCAACAACCATTTCTTCTAATTGTTTAACAGCTTTCTTTTGCTCCTGTGAATCAAAGAATTGAACTTGAATTTTAGGAGGAGCAATTGGTTCTTCCATTAATCGTTCACATACCGAATCAACAAAAGAAATTGGATAAAAAAGTGGGTCACCGATACCAATGGTCATTTTGGCAATCAAATGATTTCTTTGTCTAACTTTATTTCCTATTGAAAATGATTCGTGTAAGACTCGAATGTGACAATCATAACGTTCTAATATATCGACTATTTGTAATGCCTTTTCTTCCTTCAACCGTCTGACAAAGATTGGTTCATCTGCATCAGTGGCAATAAAGGCTCCATCACTAGAAATTAAAAATCCGTCCACTTTTAACGCTTTCGCAATTTTTTTTGTTGCTGGAAAAGGTCTCGATGTGGCAAGAGTCACATAAACCCCTTTTTCCTTCACATATTCAATTGCATCCTTCGTCTGTTTACTAATACGTGCATTCGACTTTAATACAGTTTCATCGATGTTTAGGGCTAGCAATTTGTAAGTCATAGTCGTAAGTCCCCTTTCCTCATGTTGTCCCTAAAGCTACCCATAAACAGGCTTGCTCTTTATAAATAAGAATATGAGAATAGCTCGTTTCTTAGAACCTAGACGTGCGGTCGAATGTTTTTTATACTTAACTTGTTAGTATTTGTTCAAAAATAGTTCGTTAAGGGGATCACTATGAAACAAGTCTTGTCCTATTATCTACTACCCGTTGTGTTTTTCTTATTATTGTCCTTCTCTCAATTGTATCAACCTGATTCACATATTGTGCTTATGACCATTGCTGCCTCGATCAGCATTGGCCTTTTATCTGGCTTCGTGCTTCACATTGCGATAATCATTAAGAAGAAAGTGTCAAAATAAAAGAGTTAGCACATATCAATGTGCTAACCCTTTTTACTATTATTGTTCAGGATTCCCGTAAATTTCCTCTAATGGCTCTGTAATAATTTTATTCACATCACCGATAATGACGCTTAGACGTTGCTCAGCTTCCATTAATTTAGAAATGAGCTCATGCTGTTGAACAAGTTCAAATTGTTGTTGCGCTTGTTGTGCTTCTTCTTCTGTGATTTGAACACCTTGCATTTGCTTTTGTTGAAGCTCAAGTTGAAGCTTACGAAAATTATCAAGCATTCTCTTCGCAATCTCATCCGCATCGATTTGTACATGTAAAGATTTTAATGTTGCAAATTCTTCACTCTCTGCAAGTGTGCTTTTTAATTCATGGGCCTTATCGTAAACATTTGACATTATGTACGTCCTCCTAAAAAATTAGTCATACCGACTATAACATGTTCGCTTCTTCATTTCATCCGTTCACACGAATTTAAAACGATTTTACAGCCCATAGTTAATTGTTACCCAATAATTGTAACAATAAAACCTTGAATTAGCCCAATGATTCCACCTAGTACTGCACCAAGATACGTAATCATTTTAAATTCACGCTTTGAAATAGTCAGAACAAGCTCTTCTAAACGTTCCACTGAAAATGCTTGAACTTGTTCGCGAACAATGTCATCAAGATGAAATCGCTCAAGTAATCCTTCTAAATGGGTCGTTAACAGGTCAACTGTTACCCCAACAGCTTTTGGAATCAGGTTGTTTTCAATATAGTCTTCATAGGCTCCACTCCACTGATTCATCGGTTGTTCTAACCACTCAAAAAACGGAATTTGTGTATCGACAGTTCGAACAATAAATGAAACAATTTCTTCTTCATTCAAGTAGTTCTCAATTTCAATTAGCTTCTTCTGTTTCAATTTTCTCCATTCTTGTTGAAGTAAATTGTATAAGAGCTCATTCGTTCCTTGATCTTTTAAAAATTTCAAAAGCTCTGGTTGAACTTTGTCAACTAAACGTTCGTTTCCAAGGAACATTGATACCATATTCCCTACTGTTCCTTTTGTGAGAAGAAAGCGATCAATCATTACGCTTACTTTCTCTTTCCCTTCAGGACTTTGAAGAAAAGCATGTCCACGCTCAAGAATGTAATCTGTGACATTTGGTAAGTTTGCTTCTACATTCTTTTGTAATGACTCTGGTAGTAGTTGCTCTAATGCTACATTCTTATTTGCCGCAAAATATTGCTGATACGCCTGACGTACAATTGTTTCTGTTTTAGTTAGGAGAAGTTGCTTAGGACTTTTAATCCCTAAGCACTGCTCAATTAAAAAAGCCGCACTTTCATTGCTAGTAAGCATTTTTTTCACTTCTATTTGCAGCCAAGAGATCATACCATTAGTAAAATGAGTACTTTTCAGCTTCTTCCCAAGACCTTCAGCTGTTAGTAAATAATCAACAACCATTTTCCCTAGCTGACTTGCTAGTTCATCATGCCGTTTTGGAATGAGTCCCGGAGTAAAAGGAACACTCCAAGAACCTATCTTCACTTCTTTATATGGTCGAAATAACATTTTAATTGCTAATGAATTCGTTAACCCACCTATAACAGCGCCAATAACGACCATAAAACCTATTAATATCAATGTTTGCAAATGACTAACACTCCTTTATTGATTCACTATTTAGGCATCTATCACATAGTATACGATACGTCGCTACTCCCCGCTAGTTATCACGACTGTAAGCCCGTGTTGAAAGACGAGCTTCCCACAATAGTCAAAGGAGGTCCTTATAATGAAGATCATTTCACTAAAAAGTCGCCAATGGGAGCAATATCGCAGACCCATTTTAAACTTTGTAAAACGTTATGATAAGAGAATACCTGATCCCTGTTATTCTTGGCTGTTTCAATTGAAAAAACACCACCTGCATCAACCTGGAACAAGTATACAATTAGCTATTTGGGAAGGGAAAATTATTGCTGTTGCCGCTGTATCCGATTATGGAACGGAAAATTCAGCCTTTATCATTGCCCCTAAATACTTACAGACACAAATTCAAATAAATTTATTTACGTCGTTAATAGATGAACTTGGTGTTTGTTATACAAAAATCCATTATGATGACAAACAGAGAATAAAATTTGCCCTTCAGGCTGGCCTCGTATGTTTTACTTATTTAAAAGGAGAGAATGATCAAATTTACCTTTGGTTTGGCGGTGGACACTGGCATACAAATGATATTACTGAAAAAGAAGCATAACCTCGCCCCATCATTATGGTATGATACAAGTAAGCGCAATCATCTTAAGGGGGATGAACATGATAGCTCATTTTCAATGGAAAAGCAATAATCTTGTCCTTCGAGAGTGGTCGTTTTCATTCTTTCATGAAGGACAATACATTACAGGAATGTATTATAAAGACGGGCAAATCGATTGGGGACCATCAGCGTTAACAGCTAAAACTAAGATGAAACTAAAACCATATATACATGATCTCATGCTATATCACGTTTATGAGCAACACTAGATGAATAAATTATAATTACACAGCCACTCTAATACTAAAGGGGTGGTGAAAATGGCAAAGAAAAAAGGATCGAATTATGAAGGACGTGACAAAAAATTCGTTGACGTTGATCGCATGATTAATGAAGGTCTTGGCGGTGGCACGACACACGGTCTGCAATCTGGAATTATCGAAGAATCACGTGGAGATCTAAAGGAAGAAGATCCTCCTACTACTAAATAGCTCTTTTGAGTTAACCGCTCGTAATGTTACGAGTCTTTTTTTCATTACCCAAGGTCTACCCCAAATTGTTGGGGAGTAGACCTTTATTGAGACACCGTTAAGATAAATGTTTACTGCTCTGTCACTAAATACACAGAAGATGTTCCACATTTAGCACACGTTACAAAGTGTGGACATTTCTCATCTTTCAAATCATTCGCAATACCATTGCTTAATTTCGTTAAATCGATTGGTAAGTAAGCATCATATTTCTCGTAGTAATCCATGATTCTGCCATAGTCTACTAAATTCTGATGACAGACATGACAAGTTGTATCTAAAGAAACCATTCCATTGCAAATTGGACACATACCCATAACAATTTCTCCTTGCATATAAAGAAGAGGTGAGCGAACTCACCCCTTCAATCCATAATTATAATTATTGTTGTGTTCCGCCCATTTGTTGTTCAGCCATTTGAACAAGGCGCTTAGTAATTTCTCCACCTACAGATCCATTAGCACGAGCGGTAGAGTCTGCTCCAAGGTTAACACCGAATTCAGAAGCTATTTCATACTTCATTTGGTCAAGTGCTTGTTGTACACCAGGTACAAGCAATTGGTTTGAATTGCTGTTGTTGTTACTTGCCATTGTGTCTCACCTCCTTGTGTACTTATAGTGTGGGTTAATTCGCATTTGTTATGTACAAGATCCGTTGGGTAATTTATGGAAATCAAAAACTATACGGCAGTTCCCTCTATAAGGAAATAATTCAGCTTCAATTTCCATCAAAAAAGGTATGGGGCTTCACAGCTTTACATACCTTTTAGTTCAATCGTTTATTCTGATTGTAGTTCAGTAATATCTTGTAATACCTTCTTATTTTCAATTGTTGAAACATCCCCTAACTGCTCATGCAAATAAGCAGCTTTAATGAGTCTCCTCATAATTTTCCCATTTTTTGTTTTCGGAAGTTCACGAATAACATGAATCCTTTTTGGCTTTAAAGCTTTCCCCATTTTTTTCGAAACATAAGAAAAAAGATCATGTTGAATCAATTCATTTCCATTTGTGGCTTCTTTTAACACGACAAAACATACAACTGCTTCTCCTTTAATTGAATCAGGAACCCCAATTACAGCAGCTTCATGAACACTTCGATGACTCGCTAGAACCGTTTCCATTTCACTAGGTCCCATTCGTTTTCCTGCTATATTCAAAATGTCATCAGATCGTCCTGTAATTTTCCAATATCCGTTTTGATCGACACTTGCCCCATCTCCGTGCACCCAAGTATCTTGCCACCTAGTCCAGTATGCTTCTTTATACCGGTTTGGTTCTTTCCAAAAGCCTCTTGTCATACCAACCCATGGCTTCGTTAATACTAATTCACCTACTGCATTTTCCACTGCTTTTCCGATATCATTATAAACATATGCAGCCATACCAGGTAAAGCTGCATTGAACGTACTTGGGGTAATAGGTCGAATTAAAATATTCCCCAAAATACCTCCAGCTATTTCTGTCCCCCCAGAGTAATTAAAGATCGGTAGTTTTTCTTTTCCAACTTGTTTATATAACCAAAGCCAAGAATCATCATTCCAAGGCTCTCCAGTTGAAGCTATTACCCGCAATGTGTTCAAAAGATTATGATCGATCCATGATACACCTTGTTTCATTAGAGAACGAATTAATGTAGGGGAAATCCCTAAATGTGTGATAGAATGAGCAGATATGAGCTTCCACAAACGATCTGGATTAGGAAATTCAGGACTTCCTTCATATAAAACAATACGCGCCCCATTTAGTAATCCACCATACACTAAAAAAGGTCCCATCATCCATCCCATATCTGTATACCAAAAGAGAGTGTCGCCTTTATTCACATCCATACCGATGGCTGCATCTAACGCAACTTTTATCGGAAAGCCACTATGCGTATGCACGCATCCTTTAGGGCGTCCAGTTGTACCTGATGTATAAATCAACATTAAAGGATCATTACTGTCCATCACTTCTGTTTCTTCAAAAGGAATTCCTTCCATACATTTGGTCCATTTATGATCTCGGTTTTCAACCCAATTTACCTTTCTATTTAAACGTTGTACAACAACTACCTGTTCAACAGTCGGACAATTTAAAAGAGCTTTGTCGAGTTCTTCTTTCATGAATATATCTTTTCCATTTCGTTTGTATCCATCTGCTGTTATTACTAATTTCGCTTCTGATGCTGCAATTCGCGCAGTTATTGCCTCAGTTCCATAGCCTGAGAAAATAGGAGTGAAAATGGCACCTATTTTTGATATCGCCAACATAGCAATTACTGTTTCTGGAATCATCGGCATATACAATGCGATAACATCACCACAGCCAATTCCCAACCTTTTTAGTCCGCCTGCAACTTCACCTACTTCAGTAGCAACTTTCAAAAAAGAATAATGCTGACAAGTACCGTCCTCCCCTTCCCAAATTAAAACATGAGCTGATGCTAATTGCGGATCTTTCGCCCATCTACCAAAAGCAAGATCAACCGCATTTAACTTGCCCTCTTTAAACCACCTTGGCCATTCTATTCCTTTGGATACATCTAACACTTCTTCATACCCTTTTCTCCAAGGGATCGCTAACTCTTTCTCAACTTCCTTCCAAAACCATTGCTGATCTTCAATTGATTTTTTATAAAATTGCTCATACTCATCAAATCCAAGTTTGTTCATCCATTTATATAACCTTGTATTCTGAATAAAACTAATAGAAGGAATCCAAGTGTTTGCTGACATCTGCTCACCCCTTTCTAAATAGGTATACAATCGCTCCTTTCATAAAGTGTGTTCGAGGTTGTTCAAAAAGGAAAACAACGCTCCTTTTTGAACAACCTCTTTAAACAGGATAAACGGGATGTTTTCGTTCAGTGAATCGTACCTCTTTAGATGAATAAGCTTCGAACCGTTTAATTAACTCTTGGCGAAGGTTATCCCCCTGAACAATACCATCGATGATCATTTCTGAAGCTAGTCGGTAGATATCAATATCTGCTTTGTATTCCGCACGTTTTTTCTTAATAAATATTTCTCGCTCCTCTTTAGGGAGTTCCGCTATTTTATTTGCGTAAACAGCATTTACTGCAGCTTCAGGCCCCATAACGGCTATTTGAGCTTGCGGTAGTGCTAAACAACAATCTGGTTCAAATGCAGGACCAGCCATTGCATACAAACCAGCACCATAGGCCTTTCTCACAATAACTGAAATTTTCGGAACAGTTGCCTCAGACATCGCTGCAATCATTTTTGCTCCGTGTCGAATGATCCCAGCCCGTTCCACTTTTGTCCCAATCATAAACCCAGGTATATCTGCTAAAAACAACAGTGGAATATGATAAGCATCGCAAAGGCTAATAAACTTAGCTGCCTTATCCGCTGAATCGTGAAATAAAACGCCTCCTTTTGCCTTTGGTTGATTAGCAATAATGCCAATGGTGCGCCCATCTATTCGTGCAAATCCTGTTATGAGCTCAGGAGCAAATAATTTCTTTATTTCAAAAAATGTATCCATGTCGATAAGCCGATCTATCAGCTCATGCATATTAAATGGGGTATTTTGATTTGATGGGATCAGATTATCAATTGTCGAATCAAAGGCCTTCACTTCTTTTGCTTTACAAGTAGCAGGAACTTCTTTATAACTAGCTGGAAAATAACTTAAATAGCTTCTCGCAAGTCTAATGGCTTCTTGTTCTGAGCTAGCTAAAATATCACCACATCCAGAAACGGAACAGTGCATACGAGCACCACCCATATCTTCAAGTGACACTTTCTCTCCTATGACCATTTCTGCCATTCGAGGTGAACCAAGGTACATAGAAGCATTGCCATCAACCATAATAACGGCATCACAAAAAGCTGGAATGTAAGCACCGCCTGCTGCAGAAGGTCCAAATAATAAACATAATTGTGGTACGCGTCCAGAAAGTTTCACTTGATTATAAAAAATTCGCCCCGCTCCCCTTCTACCTGGAAACATCTCCACTTGGTCTGTAATTCGAGCTCCCGCGGAATCGACTAAGTAGAGTATTGGAACATGAAGCTTTTGGGCCGTTTCTTGAATACGAATGATTTTTTCAACGGTTCGTGCTCCCCACGAACCTGCTTTAACAGTGGAATCGTTTGCCATTACACAAACCGTTTGCCCATTGATTTTTCCGATTCCAGTCACGACACCATCTGCGGGTAAGCCGTCCGCTATTGCATTAGCAAAAAAACCATCTTCAATTTCTGTGCCTTCATCAAATAACATCTCAAGTCGCTTACGAACAAATAATTTTCCTTTTGATTCATTGAGTTTATGGTACTTACTAGCCCCTCCTTGTTTAATCAAATTAGCCTTGTCTTGCCACTTTTTATCAGAGGACATCTGTCTTCCTCCTATTCCCCTTTGTATGTTGGTTTTCTTTTTTCTTGAAAGGCAAGTAAGCCTTCTCGTCGATCACTAGTGGAAATTAATTTTTCATATGCATTTCTTTCAATTATAAGAGCTGTTTGTATATCCACTTCTAACCCTAAATTTATCGCATGTTTTGCTTGCCGAATCGCAATTGGACCATTTCCTGCCATTAGCTCAGCTAATTCGAACGCTTTTTTTAACACATCTTCTTGTTTTTCGGCATGTTCCAATAAACCAATTTCTTTTGCTTCAGTTCCTGATATTCTTGAAGCAGTGTAAATCATTTCTTTTGCTTTTCCCGATCCAATTAATCGGGATAACAGTTGTGTTCCCCCTGCCCCCGGAATAATCGCAAGAGATGTTTCTGGGAGCCCATATGATGCCGTCAAACTGCCAATGCGTACATCACATGCTAACGCAAGCTCGAGTCCACCACCTAATGCGGTTCCATTCATTGCTGCTATGGTGGGAAATTTCAATGTCGCTACCCTATTCATTGTCATCCTTATTTTTTGAACGGCAAACCTAACCTCTTTTTCATCCAACTCATTACGTTCCTTCAAATCAGCACCTGCACAAAATGCTCGATCACTTGCCCCTGTGAAAATAACGACCCGTACATTCGTTGCATGTTCCATACTAGATAGAAAATCGTTTAACTCTCGTAATAATTGCATTGAAAGAGCATTCGCCTGGTTGGGGCGGTTAAGAGTTGCCAAAATAATGCCTCTTCCTTTTTCCTCAATTAGTAGCGACTTCATTTGACACCTCCTTTTTTTTGTTGAGCTAAAGCCATTTGTAAACGATGACTCGGCAAATGTCTTTTTAATTTGCTTTGGATCCACAAAGCGCATTGAGTCACTTTTTCTAATTGAACACCTGTGTCTACACCCATCCCTTCAAACATATAAACCAGATCTTCTGTTGCCACATTCCCCGTCGCTCCGGGTGCATAAGGGCAGCCTCCTAGTCCTCCTACAGATCCATCAAAAGCCCGCACTCCTACTTTATAGGCAGCAAACGTATTAGCTAATGCCGTACCACTTGTGTCGTGTGGATGAAGGGCGATCCTCGTTATGGGAACTTGATTCGAAACCTGTTTTAATACTTCTTCTACTTGATTCGGTGTCGCAATCCCAATCGTATCACCGAGTGATATCTCCTCCACGCCCATTTCAAGTAAGCGATATGAGAGTGAGGATATTTGTTCTATTTCAACCTTGCCTTCATATGGGCAGCCAAAGACCATTGATAAATAACCTCTAATCGATTTACCAGCGCTTTTAGCTTCGTTTATGACTTTCATTAAAATGGAACAAGTTTGCTCAATTGATTGGTTAAGATTTTTACGATTATGCGTTTCACTGACAGATAGAGAGATCGCAATTTCATCAATCCCTGCTTCTAATGCTCTTTCAAGCCCACGTTCATTTGGAACAAGTGCTCCAAAAGTAACATTTTGTTTTTTTCGAACTCCGCGTACCACCTCACGCGCATCACTAAGAGCTGGAATCCATTTCGGATGAACAAACGAGGTCAGTTCAATATATGGTAATCCTGTATCGACTAACTGATTAATCCAAGCAACTTTTGTTTCCGTATTAATTGGTTGTTGTTCATTCTGCAACCCATCTCTCGGACCTACTTCACAAATGCGTACGTCAAGACCTTTTTTCAACTCTTCACTTCCTAACGCTTAGAGTCTAATCATCAAGCTCAACTAGCACATCCCCTTCGTCGACAAAGTCCCCCTCTTCTCTCACTACCTTACTAACCGTTCCACATACAGTTGATTCAATCGGAATTTCCATTTTCATTGATTCTAAAATTGCAATTTCTTGACCTTCTATTACCGTGTCGCCAACAGACACTAATATTTTCCAAACATTACCTGCCATTGTCGTTTTAACGTTTTGCATGGGTATCATCCTTTATTTAGATAGTCAGACACAAATGACGTTGTCACGTTTCCTTCTTGAAAAGCTTCATGTGTAAGGACCTCTTGAAGCATCGGAATATTCGTCTTTATTCCTTCTATATGATACTGAGCTAAAGCGTTTACTACCTTATCAATAGCCTCGGATCTTGTTTTTCCTTTTACAATTAATTTAGCAATCATCGGATCATAAAAAGGAGTAACCACACTCCCTGCTTCAACTGAGCATTCATGACGAACGACACGAGCGTCTGGTTGCTCTAATTTGCTAATCGTACCTGGTGAAGGGTAAAAGGTTTTCGGATCCTCTGCATAAATTCTTACTTCAATGGCATGGCCGTCTCGTTTAACTTGTTCTTGCTCAAGGCCCAATTTTTCTCCAGCTGAAATCCGGAGTTGCGCTTCAACTAAATCAATCCCTGTTATTTCCTCTGTTACAGGGTGTTCCACTTGTAAACGTGTGTTCATTTCTAAGAAATAAATTTGCTGATTTTCATCCACTAAGCACTCAATGGTTCCGGCATTTGTATACCCAAGTTCCTCGGCTGCTTTGACGGCAAGCTCTCCAATCAGTTGCCTTCTTGGTTCATCTAAAAATGGAGAAGGAGATTCCTCTATCACCTTTTGGTGTCTTCTCTGAACCGAACAATCCCGTTCCCAAAGGTGTATCGTATTGCCGTAATGATCTGCAAGAATTTGGATTTCAATATGCCTCGCTCGTTCAATCACCTTCTCAACAAACATGTCTCCATTTCCAAAAAACATCTTTGCTCGCTTTTGATTGGTTGCAAATACTTTTCTTAGCTTCTCTTCATTTTTAACTTGCTGCATCCCAATTCCCCCACCACCTGCTGAGGCTTTCAACATTACCGGGTAACCGATCTCACTTGCTGTTTGCACCACCTCTTCAACGCTTTCTGTTACTGTGTCCATACCTGGAATAACAGGAAATCCAGCCCTTTTCATTGCTATTCGTGCTTTTACCTTTTCACCCATTAATTCAATTAGCTCGGGACTAGGCCCAATAAACGTAATCTGCTCCTCTTCACATCTTCTTGCAAAATGTGCATTTTCTGATAGCAACCCGTACCCAGGATGAATCGCTTCTACGCGACTTTGTTTTGCTACTTCTATGATCTTTTCCATGTTTAAATAACTTTCCTGCACCTTAGAAGGACCAATTGGATAAGCCTCATCAGCCCTTTTCACATGGAGAGCTTCCTTATCTGCGTCTGAATACACGGCAACCGTTGTAACTCCGAGTCGTTGACATGTTCGAATGATACGCAAAGCAATCTCACCTCGATTGGCAATGAGTACGCGACGGTACATTTAAATCACCTCCATCAAACACAACCAAGTTGTCTTGCAATTACTAGACGTTGAATTTCTGAAGTCCCTTCCCCAATTTCTAATAGCTTTGCATCTCGAAGCATACGTTCTATCCCATATTCACGCATATACCCATAGCCTCCATGAATCTGCAATGCTTCATTGCAAACTCTTGTTGCTGTTTCTGAAGCAAACAATTTAGCAAATGCAGCCTCTTTTGAAAACGGCTTTCGCTCGTCTTTTAACCATGCTGCTTTGAACACCATATTACGAGCTAACTCAATCTCCATCGCCATATCAGCAAGCTTAAATTGAATGGCTTGAAACGACGAAAGACTTTTACCAAATTGCTTTCTCTCTTTTGCATATGCGAGTGCTTTATCAAACGCTGCTTGTGCGATTCCTACAGCTAAAGCAGCAATGGAAATTCTCCCTCCATCCAGTGTATAGAGAAATTGGTGAAATCCTTTATTCGCATCACCTAATAAATTCTTTTTTGGAACCCTTACATGATCAAGAACTAATTCGCATGTGTTTGAAGCACGCACACCCATTTTTTCGTAATCACATCGTATGTGAAATCCTTCTGTTCCAGTTGGTACAATGAAAGCTGAAATATTCTTTTTTCCTAAATCATTAACTCCGGTCACCGCTGTCACAATGACACATTTGGCATAGCCAGCATTCGTTATCCAGCACTTTTCACCATTAATTATATAATCATCGGCATCTTCTACTGCTGTCGTTTTCGTTCCTCCTGCATCCGACCCGGCATTGGGTTCTGTTAAACCAAATGCCCCAAGCGCTTCTCCCTTTGCAAGTGGTACTAAATACGATTGCTTTTGCTCTTCTGTACCGAAATAATAGATTGGACTTGCCCCAAGCGATACCGCAGCAGCATAGCTAAGCCCTGTTCCTCCACATGCCCAACCGATCTCTTCAACAGCGATTGCATACGTAATCGTATCAGCCCCTGCCCCTCCGTACTCCTCAGGAAAAGGCAAACCTAATAAACCTAGCTCTCCCATCTTTATGAAAACGTCTTTTGGAAATGTTGAAGTCTTATCCCAGCTTGCCGCATGTGGGGCTATTTCACTTCGAGCAAAATTCCGAACCATATCCCGAACAATCCTCTGTTCCTTTGTTAACTCGAAATTCATGTATTTTCCCCCTTTGATGGTTCATGAGCGACCGCTCACCTCAAAGTACCTAATACCAACTATACGTAAGTTTCGTGTTTAACATGACAAGAATGTAAGCGTCATCAAATTATAGTACGAATGATTCATGAAAAATGATTATTCTCCTTGTTTAATAATTGTAAGCATGTTCACCACTCCGTTCTTTTCCATCAGTATACCAACTTCTAATTGGCTCCGTTATTTATGAAAATGGCAGGAGAAAAGAGGGCAGCTTTCGTTTTTCTGCAATGGAATAATGAACCATATACCAACAGAAAGATTATGCAAATACTATATTGTAATGAAACCTTCTTATTTCTTGTATCGTAAACTAATGTAGAAAACAATTGGAGGGAGATTAAAATGGGATTTATAATCGCAATTGGGTTAATCGTTGTCCTTATATTATTTTGGGTTATTAGTTACAATATCCTTGTTAAATATCGAAATTGGGTCGAGGAATCTTGGGCTCAAATCGATGTACAGCTGAAACGTCGCTTTGACTTAATCCCTAACCTCGTTGAGACAGTAAAAGGCTATGCCAAACATGAACAAGAAACACTTGCCAAAGTCGTTGAGCTTCGTAATCAAATTACAGCTCCAGGAAATAGCCGCCAAGAGCAAATTGAAGCAAATAATGAATTATCAGGTGCACTGCGTCAATTATTTGCCTTGCGAGAAGCGTATCCAGACTTAAAAGCAAGCAACAATTTCAATATGCTTCAAGAGGAATTATCTGGAACAGAAAACAAAATTGCCTACGCACGTCAGCTCTATAACAAAACGGTCATGGAGTACAATACAAAAATTCAGTCAATCCCAACAAATATCGTCGCATCTGTCCACAATTTCACAAGACGAGATATGTTAGAAATCCCAACAGAAGAACGTGAAAATGTAAAAGTTCAGTTTTAAGAAACGGGGATACTGTTATGATTCTTTATAAACAAATTGAGCGAAACAAACGAAATACCGTTTTTATTGTTACTGGTTTTATCATTTTTATCTTAGCAGTTGGTGCTGCTCTAACCTATCTTACATCTGGAAATTATTATAGTGGAATGATACTTGCTGCTGCAATAGGTGGAGTCTATACATTTATTATGCTTACATCAAGTACAAATGTCGTGATGAGAATGAATCATGCAAAAGAAGTAAAATCAAAACAAGATGACCCTTTTTTGTGGCATACTGTTGAAAACCTTGCCATGGCAGCTCGAATTCCGATGCCGAAAATATTCATCATTCAAGACCAAAGTCCAAATGCATTTGCCACTGGAACCTCTCCAAATAAGGGATCCGTTGCTGTCACAACTGGGTTAATGAACCGACTTAATCGGGAAGAAATAGAAGGGGTATTAGCTCATGAAGTTGCTCACATTCGCAACTTTGACATACGCTTAGCAACGATCGCTGTTGCACTTGTCTCAGCTGTTGCGATATTGAGTGACTTAGGTGCAAGAATGATGCTGTTTTCACGTGGAAATCGCAATCAAAAGCAACATCCAGCGATGTTCATTCTTGCTTTATTGCTGCTCGTTCTCGCTCCAATTATTGCTACTCTCATACGTTTAGCCATTTCTCGGAACCGGGAATACTTGGCTGATGCAAGTGCAGTTGAACTCACAAGGAATCCACGTGCACTTGCTTCTGCTCTGCAAAATATTACAGGAATAGAAACTCCTGTACGTGAAGCATCTAGTACGTCTGCTCCCCTTTACTTTGCAGACCCACTAAAAAAGAAAGCAGCCAACCTTTTTTCCACGCATCCCAAGCCACAAGAGCGGATACGAAGACTGCATAACATGTAAGACTGACTCGTAACCTAAGGGCCTGACCCTATTGAGACAGCCTCTTTTCACTTTCCCAAATCATACCATTGACATTGTCAGAAAACTTCCTATTCATTTCTAATTTAGTGTGATATAGTATATCCACAAAACATATTAGTCAATTAAAGGAGGAATACGTCGTGTCATTAAAGCAAGAACCAGGACGCGAGCAGTGGGCATCAAGGCTAGGATTTATTTTAGCTGCAATGGGCTCAGCTGTAGGTTTAGGTAATATATGGAGGTTTTCTTACGTTGCTGGAGAAAACGGAGGAGCTGCCTTCATTATAGTTTACCTTACAATGATTATTCTAATTGGTCTACCAATTGTTATGTCAGAATTTACGATTGGTCGTAAAGCACAAAGCGACGCTGTTGGTGCATTCGAAAAATTGTCCCCAGGTGGAGAAAGGTTAGCTGCTGGCGAACCTTGGAAAGCTGCTGGTATTATGGGTGTGGCAGCCGCATTCATGATTCTTTCATTTTATGGAGTTATCGCAGGTTGGATTATCTATTATTTCTTTAACTATTTAACAGGAAACCTTTGGAGTGTCCCAGCTGATGGATATGGTGCTTTCTTTGGAGGATTTATAACAAACCCTGTCCAACCACTTATTTGGCAATTATTATTTATGGTTTTAACAATCGGTATTGTTTTTATTGGAGTTAAAAAAGGAATCGAACGTTCAAATAAAATTTTAATGCCATTATTAGGGGTTTTACTTATTGTTCTTTCTATTTACGGGTTAACTCTTGGCGGAGCAAAAGAAGGATTAGCATTCTTATTCTCTCCTGACTGGTCTGCATTAGCTGACCCTACTATTTACCTTGCTGCATTAGGACAAGCATTCTTTTCTTTAAGTTTAGGAATGGGAGCATTAATTACTTATGGTAGTTATTTATCAAATAAAGAGAAACTACCTGGAGCTGCAGCAAGTGTGGCTGGTTTAGATACACTTTTCGCTATTATTGCTGGTATCATGATTTTCCCTGCCGTTTTTGCATTTGGAATTGAGCCGGCTTCAGGTCCTGGACTTGTTTTCGTTGTTATGCCTGATGTCTTTGATAGTTTTTCTATGGGGGGGATTTTTGGATTACTATTCTTCTTCTTACTTGCTGCCGCCGCCTTAACTTCAGCAGTATCATTATTAGAGGTTGCTGTTGCTTATTTCATGAGAAAATTCCAATGGTCTAGAAAAAAGGCCGCTATTATTGTCGGTACGTTAATCTTCGCTCTTGGTGTCCCGTCTTCTCTTGGACAAGGAACTCTTTCTCACATCAATATTATTGGTGGGCGTGATATTTTAGATTCAATTGACTTTATTGCTTCGAATATTTTCCTTCCACTTGGTGGTTTAATTATTGCCTTATTTATGGGCTGGGGCTGGAAAAAAGCAGATGCGTTACGTGATTCTGATTTTGGTACCTCGAAGCTTGGTACAATCTGGCTATTCTTATTACGCTATGTCGTACCAATTGCCATTCTTCTAGTATTCATAAGTTCAGTGACAGAATTTTAACTTACGAAAAAGCGGACTCATAGTAAATCGAGTCCGCTTTTTACTATTTAATCGTGACTAATCTTTCATTCATTTTTTCTTTTAGTAATTGAACAAGTAACCCCATACCATTCTCAATCTTATCCGGAGTGGCATGTGTAAAGTTTAATCTCATTGTATTTTTTTTTGCACTGCCACCATAAAATGGTTCTCCAGGTACGTAGGCAACACCTTTGTTAACAGCATCGTCTAAAAGCGAAGTCATATTTAGTGATTCATCGACTTCCAGCCAGAGAAACATTCCCCCTTTTGGCTTCACGAAGTGAACATTCGGCACCTC
This sequence comes from Halalkalibacter lacteus, assembly GCF_036663595.1. Taxonomy (NCBI): domain Bacteria; kingdom Bacillati; phylum Bacillota; class Bacilli; order Caryophanales; family Bacillaceae; genus Halalkalibacter; species Halalkalibacter lacteus. The sequence goes on along the minus strand of NZ_JAWRVL010000009.1, from coordinate 61,236 downwards.
TGCTTGCTCAATACATTTAACCATGACTTCCATTCGGCTTTTATACACATTAATTAAATGCCTAATATGAGCATCAAGGTCGTAATGAGTACATAGTTGATACAATGCTTGCTGAGCCAACGAATTAGAGTGAAGATCATTAGCTTGCTTCGCTTGTGCCATCATCCGGATAATTTGGTATGGTCCAACAATCCATCCCGTACGAAGAGCAGGAACCGCCGTTTTCGAAAACGTACTTGTATACATAACATGCGTTCCATCATCTAGAGACGATAGTGGTTCATACGTTTCATTATCAGTAAATTGAAGTTCTCCATAAGGATCATCTTCAAAGACAACCACATGAAACTTATGAACAAGTTCAATTAATTTCTTCCGTCTTTCAAGTGACCAAACACGTCCTGCAGGATTAGAGAAAGTTGGAACTACATACACACATTTTGGGTTATACTGCTTAATCTTCTGTTCTAGGTCTTCTGGAAGCATTCCGTCAGCATCTGAATCGACCGCTACTACTTGAGCTTCATAAGACTTAAAGACCTGCAACGCTGCTAAATAGGTTGGATCTTCTGTTAAAACAACATCACCAGGACTCAGCATTATACGTGAGAACAAGTCAATTGCCTGTTGTGATCCTGTTGTGACAAGAACATCATCAGCTGTAAAATTAGTAATGCCTTTTTTACTCATTCTCTCTATGATTACTTCTCTTAAAGGACGATACCCTTCTGTTTCCATATATTGCAAGGATTTCTTCCCTGTCGCAAAAACACGAGAAAATGCATTCTCTAGCCCTTCGATTGGAAATAATTCATCATCTGGTAAACCTCCTGCAAATGAAATTACATTTCCTTGACCTACAATTTTTAGGATGTCTCTAACTGCAGAAGATTGTAAATATCGAACCCTATCTGCAAAGGCATATTTCATGACTCGCACCTCTATTTATAATAAAATTTAGAATATTATATTTATACTACTCTGATTTAATAAAAAGTCAATAACTCTAGCTGCTTTATTCGTAATAATTCATCATTCATTTATCCTTACTCTTTCCAATACGTGTACAACTATTCTCATTCTACATTTCCATATCATATCTCCGTAAAAATCACGAGAAAGATTCTTCGTTAGATAAGTCTGCTGTAATCTTCCTCATAGCAGGCATACACGCGAAACCATTTCTCCATTATCAAGCAACATTCAACCCTATACTTTGAATTTTCAAATGCCCCCTGCAGTTCTTCACCTATTTAGCTTAATGCAGATGCAGGAGATGTTACTTACTCCATTTACTGCTTGTGCTCCTTCTAGCTGCATGTACAATTCGATAGCCGAAGTAAGTAGAAAAATGTTTTTTTCATAACTTTATTTACTTTGATGAATTTTTTAATCATTTAGTTTATCAATGTTATTAAACTAAGGGTATCTCAACGTCATAATCTGATGACCTTAAGACACCCTTCTCCCTATTCATTTTCCATTATGGCTGCATATTGTGACTTTACAAGTCCGTAATAAGCTCCTTGAGCCTTCATTAATTCATCGTGCGTTCCTTCTTCAAGCACATGACCGTTTTCAAGTACAATGATTTTATCAGCATCTCGTATGGTAGACAATCTGTGGGCAATCATTATAGCCGTACGGCCTGCTAACAATTTCTTTAACCCTCTTTGAATCTTTAACTCCGTCTCTGTATCAATACTAGCCGTGGCTTCGTCTAAAATCAAAATACGCGGGTCAGCAAGTAATGCACGTGCAAAAGACAACAGTTGCCTTTCTCCTACTGAAAGAACATTCCCTTTTTCTTCTACTTCTGTGTCATATCCATTTTCAAGTTTCTCAATAAATTCATGCGCACCAATTGCACTTGCTGCATCAACTACGTCTTGATCAGTAGCAGTGGGGCGTCCAAAGCGTATATTATCCATAATCGTTCCTGCAAAAATAAAAGTGTCTTGCAAAACATAACTAACATTCGACCGTAGCTCATCTAAGCGTAAGTCTCGAAGGTCTATCCCATCGAGCAATACCCGACCTTTCGTTGGATCATAAAAACGACTCATTAAGTTTACAATCGTTGATTTACCTGAACCAGTATGACCAACAAGTGCGATTGTTTTCCCACCTTCAAACGTTAAGTTAATGTCATGAAGTGCCTTTCTTGACTCATCATAAGCAAACTCTACGTCATCAAATTGAATCTCGCCTTTTACGTCACCGAGTGATTTAGCATCCGACTTTTCAGGAACAGAAGGCTTTTCATCGAGAAATTCAAAAATCCGTTCAGAAGAGGCCATTCCGACAAGCAATTGATTATACACTTGACCTAAACGAGAAATCGGCTCCCAGAACATACCTAAATAAAACGCAAACGAAACAAATATTCCGATTGAAATCGCTTCAGATTCTATTAAGTTAGCACCATACCAAATTAGCACAACGGCTCCAATCGCACTTGACATTTCAACAAACGGACGAAAAATTGCATTCATTCGTGTAGCGTGTTTCCAACTTTCATAGTTATCGGTATTCACATCATTAAAAAATTTCATATTCTCTTCTTCCTGGGCATACGCTTGCGTCACACGAATTCCTTGTATACTTTCATTTAAATGTGAATTCATTTTTGATTGTCGTATACGAACGGTTTGCCAGGATCTACGAATTTTCCTTCTGAGTTTAGTTGAAATAAAGAACATGATTGGTAAAACAAGTAGCACCAGCATTGCCAGCTCAGGACTGAGTGTAAATAAGATTACAACAATCCCAATAAGCATGACAATGTCCATTAAAAGGTTAACTACTCCATTTGTAAACAAATCCTGCATCGAATTTACATCATTGATAACCCGAACAAGTATAGAGCCCCCTGATCGCTGATCGAAAAAACGATGAGATAATCGCTGTATATGATTAAATAGGGCTGTTCGAATATCAAATATCATATGTTGACCGATTTCATTCATCCACCGAATTCGAAACACGTTTGCAATCCAAGAAAAAAGGTATAATCCTAGAACAATTGCTGCAAACGTATAAAGGAGGTTTAAATTTCCAGGAATGATTGCGTGATCGATGGCTAATACGCCAATAAATATCGGTACAGCAATTCGAACAGCAGTAACAATCAACATTGCAATGATCGTTTTGGGCAAAAGTGTCCTAGCATATGGCTTCATATAACCCAATAGACGAACCATTTGCTTCCAGTTGAAGGGCTTCTCAATTATTTGCTCCGTTGTATAGTGAAACCTTGAACGTTTTGTTATTTGTTCCATATTCTTTGCTCCCTTCTACACCTGTTGCAGAACATATTCTTGGTCTTGATTTTGGATATTATAGATTTTTCGATAAGGTCCTTCAGAATTAAGTAACTCTTGATGCGTTCCTCTTTCGCATATCTCTCCATTTCCCAACACAATTATCTCATCAGCATGTTTAACAGAGGAAGTACGATGAGCAATAATAAAAGTCGTACGTCCTTTCATTACTTCACGAAATGCCTTTTGAATTTTCACTTCAGTTTGCATATCTACGGCACTTGTCGCATCATCAAGTATTAAAATTTTCGGATCCATAATAATTGCTCTAGCAATGGCAATTCGTTGCTTCTGTCCGCCTGATAACCCTAACCCACGCTCACCAAGTACAGTCTGATATCCATCTGGTAACGCTGAAATAAATTCATGAGCATCAGCACGTTTAGCCGCTTCAATAATTTCTTCCATCGGAACATCCGGCCTCCCGTATGCTAAATTATCCCGAATCGTCGAAGAGAATAAAAACGTTTCTTGTAAAACAACACCAATTTGTTTACGTAACTCTTTAATAGAAAACTGATCGATCGATTTCCCATCAATGACAATTTCACCGGCAGATCGTTCATAAAACCTTGTAATCAATTGAATAATACTAGATTTTCCTGAACCAGTCGCCCCAACAAGTCCAATCGTCTTCCCTCTTGTTGCTTCAAATGTAATCCCCTTAAGAGCTGGTTCAATTTTTTCTCCATATGTTAGCGAAACATTAGTAAATGTAATTTCACCCACAAATTCTTCGTTCATTTGAGTGTTGGGTACAGCATCAACTTTTCTCTCTTCTTCATCAAGAATTTCAAGTAAACGCTCTCCAGAAGCCTTAGACTGTGAAAACATGTTAATAATAAATCCTAAATTCATAATCGGCCCGAGAATATACCAAATTAAACTAAAGAAAGCGACAAGTTCACCAGGTTGCAAGCTGCCTTGAATCGTTAAATAACCACCAAAAGCCAATAGAAAAACCGCACATACGTTACCGATAAATTCCATTAAGGGAAAGTAGCGACCCCATATTTTCGAAATGTCTAAATGCTTTTGTCTGTAATCCTCATTTGAATCTTCAAACCGAACAATCTCTTCATCTTCTTGTGAAAGTGCCTTAACCGTATGCATTCCACTAACATTTTCTTGAACTTTTGTATTTAAGCGTGCTAAAGATTTACGAATACCTCGAAATCCAGGATGTATGCGCTTATCAAACTTCGAAACGACAATAGCTAAAAAAGGGAGAATCGCCATTGTGACAAGAGTAAGCGGCACAGAATAATAAAACATAACCGCCATACTAAATCCAACCAGCAACACGAAGTTTACTACTTGAGCACAGCCAAATGAAAGGAAGAAACGAAACGCCTCTACATCAGCTGTCAGACGAGACATCAAATCACCTGTTTTTGCATTATCATAATAACGAAACGGCAAATACTGCAGTTTCCTGTATAATGTATTACGCAAGCGCTGTACGGTTATTATCCCAAATAAATCTCCAAAATATTGGTGAATATACACAGCTACCCCTTTTAAAGACATTACTACAACAATAGCTAAGGCTAAATAAGGAATGATCTCATAGTTTTGTTCTCTGACTGCATAGTCAATTGTAAATTGCAATATCATTGGATAGATAACTGTCATTGCTGTTACAATAAACAAAGCAAAAAGCGACCAAATAAAATAAGTCTTAAATGGCCAATAAAATTGTTTTAATCGTTGAAATGTTTCCAAAAAACTCACCGCCTTATTCATTTTTCATTTCCATATACGAAATTTTAGTATCGCGAATGATCTAAGATCAATTTTAATACTATCGATTTCTGAGAATTTGTCAATAATACATTTTGATTTTTCTGTTTTTTTGAAAATTGTTCAACTTTGTAAAAATGCAAAATAAAACAGGTAAGCTCTTGACTAAAAGAGCTTACCAACTGATTCTACGAAGTGGATTGATTGCAACTATTACCATCTTGATCTAACTTTTTTAGTAACCCTTTAAGATTTTTGCTTCGAGTTTGTTCAAAAAGGTGAAAACCGACCTTTTTGTTTGGCAATAGCTACTCTCGCTACGCGCCAGCTATGGGAAACCCACTCATAGCTGGCTTAAAAGATGTAGCGGCTCCGCTCATTGCTTCGAGTTTGTTCAAAAAGGTGAAAACCGACCTTTTTGAACAAACTCTATAAATATTTTCGGTGTACTTTTTTTCCATCGTAAACAAAAGCTATATTTTTTTCGTTAATCACCGATTCAATATGAACGGGACGTCCCCATAATTGATGTAAATAGGGTAACACTTTTTCTAAATAGCCTACGTCTAACTCTGTTCCTTCAAAGTTATGCTTAATATATAGCTCACCATTTTTTAGGTAGTCTCCATCTGTTATAACTAAGTATGGAAATCCGCCATTTACACGAGACGAAGCTAATTGATCTCTGACGTTTTTCCACGCCTTATCAACGATCTTATAGTCAGCTCCTTGCTTCTGAAATAAATAAATATCTTCGCGCATCACTAAGTCTTTTGTTAAATAATTTCGGATAAATGAAATATCTGATTCAATTTCACGAACCTCAAACATTTTCTCTCTACCACTACCAGGCATGACACCTTGGCGTTCCTGCATTTCTACTGTTGGATTATCATATCTCTCTTCGATGTCTTCAAAAATTTTCAACCCTAAGTAATAAGGATTAATCGATGTCTTTGATGGTTGAACAACACCTGCATTTAGTTTCGCAAATTCAATCGTTTCTTCACTCGTTAAATCCATTTCACGAAGAATTCTTTGATGCCAATAAGAGGCCCAGCCTTCATTCATTATTTTCGTTTCAAGTTGCGGCCAAAAATAAAGCATCTCTTCGCGCATCATCGTTAAAATATCACGTTGCCATGTCTCTAATTCCCGGCTATATTCTTCTATAAACAACAAAATATCTTTTTCTGGACTTGGTGGAAAATGTTTTTTTCTCATTTTAGGCTTTTCTGGTGACTTTTTTACATCAATATTCCATAAATCATCATACTCCGATTTTCTAGTTGTTTGTGACTCATCTACTTCATCTTCCATATTCCAATCCAGTTTTGGTCTGAGAATGCTCGGATCAATATGCTCTTGCACAGCAAGTACGGCATCCAAAAAACTCTCTACCTCTTCCTTTCCATGAAGATGTTCATAATGGGCAATACGTTCAGCTGTTGCACTCATGCTCTCAACCATATCCCGACGTGTATTAGAGAAGCGCACATTGTTTTTAAAGAAGTCACAATGGGCCAGAACATGAGCAACAATGAGTTTGTTTTGTATAAGTGAATTGCTGTCGAGTAAGAAGGCATAACACGGGTCAGAGTTAATCACAAGTTCATAGATTTTGCTTAACCCAAAATCATACTGCAATTTCATTTTATGAAATTGCTTTCCAAATGACCAATGACTATACCTTGTTGGCATTCCGTAAGCACCAAATGTATAAATAATTTCTGCTGGACATATCTCATAACGCATTTCATAGTAATCAAGCCCAAACCCTTCGGCGATTTCTGTAATTTCAGCAATTGAATGTTCAAGTTTCTTCCAAGTTTCCGATGACATTCGAACCCCTCCTTCAACTTGCTTTCTTACAATTTATGTTGAAGGTTAGTAAATCATGAGTCCAACTATTATCGATTCATCTAAAAAAAGAAAAAAGCTACCAATATAGGTAGCTTTTTATCATTTTAAGTGAGGGTATGAACAAGGTTCATCACTGCTTGTTTTAGTAATTCAAGTGATTTCTTGCTTTCTTCTAATGTTTCTTTATTTACACCAAAATAAAATTTAATTTTTGGTTCAGTACCTGAAGGACGGATGCAGAACCAAGAACCATCCTCTAATTTGTATTTTAAAACATTAGATGTTGGTAATTGGATGACTTCTTCTTCACCGGTTAGAATATTGGTTGCTACACTTGACTTATAGTCTTCAACTGTCACTACTTTGTTACCTTCAAGATTTGTTGGAGGCGTTTTACGGAAAGACGCTAATATTTGATTAATCTGCTCAATTCCCGCTTTCCCTTTTAAGGTTAAAGACTCCAACCCTTCTTGATAATAACCATACTTATCAAAAAGCTCAATAAGTCCATCATATAAATTCATCTCACGCGACTTATAATAGGCAGCAAGCTCCGCTGCAAGCAAACAAGCCTGAACCGCATCTTTATCTCGTACAAAATCTCCAATTAAATATCCATAGCTTTCTTCATAACCAAATAAGAAGCTATGCTCGCCTGTTTGCTCATATTCTTTTATTTTCTCACCTATAAATTTAAATCCAGTTAGTGTATCGACCGTCTTCAAATTATAATGATCAGCTACTGCTCTTCCAATCTCAGATGTAACAATGGTCTTAAGCACAACTCCATTTTCTGGTAAAACTTGCTGTTCTTTCTTTTGAGACAGAATATAATCTAGCATTAAAGCTCCTGTTTGATTACCTGTTAACACAACATATTCCCCATCTGGATTTTTTACTGCGACACCAACTCGGTCACCATCAGGGTCTGTTGCTAAAAGAACATCTGCTTCAAGCTCTTTTCCTAGTTTAATCGCTAATTCAAAAGCAGCATGTTCTTCTGGATTTGGAGATTTCACTGTCGAGAAGTTCGGATCTGGTAGCTCCTGTTCAGGGACAACCGTAACTTGAGAAAAACCACTACTCTCAAGTACACGACGTACAGGAATATTCGCTGCACCGTGCAATGGTGTAAAGACAACCTTTACTTTATTTCCATACTCTTCAATGATATCTTTCTTTACTAAAATAGATTGTAACTCGCTATTATACGCTTCATCAATCTCATCAGAAACTACTTGAAGAAGTCGACTACTCTTTAACTCTAATTCATCTGCAACCCCAATATTCAATTCGTCTTCTATTTCATTAACAAATCTCACAAGTTCATCAGCAGGACCTGGTGGGAGTTGTCCACCATCTTCGCCATATACTTTAAATCCATTATATTCTGGTGGATTATGACTCGCCGTAATGACAATTCCAGCATTAGCGTTCAAATGACGTACGGCAAATGATAGCTCCGGCGTTGGACGTAAATCATGAAACAAGTAAGAACGAATTCCGTGATTTCCTAATGTCAGTGCCGATTCTAACGCAAATTGTCTTGATTTATGTCTTGAATCAAATGCAATCGCTACTCCACGTTTTTTTGCTTCACTGCCTTGTTTCTCGATAAACCTAGCAAGACCTTCGGCAGCTCGGCGAATGGTATATGTATTCATTCTATTTGGACCTGGCCCAATTTCTCCTCGCATCCCACCAGTTCCAAATTCTAAATTTTTATAAAAACAATCTTCAAGTTCCCCTTCATTTCCTTGTCTTTCGTCCAAGGCTTGTTTCCACTCTGATTCTAACGCAGTGAAACTTGTCCATTTGTTGTATTGATCTTTCCAACTCATTCTGTCTCCTCCTTAAGATTATGCATCAATTCATATGATGTAATTTATTTATAGCTATATAATTCTATTCTTTAACTCTTAAATCCTTTTTAAAATGGAACAAAAATGAAATTTCCATTTTAAACAAACAAAAAGAGAAGTATGATGACACCTCCTCTTTCAATCGAACGCTTACCTACGAAAAGCTGGTATATTATTTAATTCAATTTGTAAATCTTCTGGTAAAGGCTGATTTAAGTGAAAACTATCCTTCGGATCACGGTTTGCTTCAGAAATAATTGATCCATCTACTTGAAACAAGATTTGATTTCGATAAATGTTCCCGTCTTTTTTTGCTTCAACCATAGCAACCCAAGTACCTGGTACCGAAAATACAACTTCTGTTTCATAGAGACCACTTTCTAAATAACCAAATGTTTTCTCTATATGATGAACGGTACCTGGCCGATCAAATACAACAGACATATCGACATTTCCCACAGGATTGCCTAATTCATCCTCAAGAAACAAATGAAAATCAATCGCTTGTCCTGTTTGAAAAAACTCATCAGCACCAGCAAATGAAAGTCTCCATTCTGTTTCAAGTGTCTCTGTGGTAGCAAAAGTTGAGAGCAAATAAAATGAAATAAATACAATACCTGTTAAACTGACCATTAACATAGCTCGATTGAATGTTTGTTCCCTCTCTAGCCTCATCATGTTAGACCTCCTACTCTTTCATACATCAGCCTTGCCATTCTAGAGAGGCGATAAACTATTACTACTTATTTTGCTTATAATTAATTGAATAAATGTCGTGTCTCCGATCACGTAATTGATTGACACTTCCTGCACGGCGATTGCGTCTTAGAATTTCTAAATCTACGTCACCGACAACGACCGTTTCAATATTTGCTTGGCATTCTCCAACGACCCCATCACGGGCAAACGTAAAATCAGAAGGACTGAAGATACCAGATTGTGCATATTGAATATCCATATTTTCAACATCGGTAAGGTTTCCAACTGTACCAGATAACACTGTATAAACCTGGTTTTCAATTGCACGAGCTTGTGAACAAAATCTTACACGTAAGTATCCTTGGCGATCATCCGTGCAAAACGGTGTGAAAATAATATTGGCTCCTTTATCAACTGCGATACGTGCTAATTCTGGGAACTCAATATCATAACAAATTTGGATGGCAACTTTCCCACAATCAGTATCAAAGACATTTACATTGTCACCGCCTGATATTCCCCAGAACTTTCTTTCATTCGGAGTAATATGAAGCTTGTATTGTTTCTCAATCGTTCCATCTCTTCTAAATAAATATGCGATGTTAAATATTTTGCCTTCTTCTTCAACAAAGTGCGATCCACCAATAATATTGACATTGTATTTAACAGCAAGATTCGTAAATAATTCAATATAATCTTCTGTAAATTCCGTTAAACGTCTTATGGCAAGACTAGGGCTTTTTTCTGGTAAGAACGATAGCAATTGTAACGTAAAAATTTCAGGAAACACGGCAAAGTCTGAATGATAACTAGCTGCTACATCTGTATAATATTCACATTGTATGGAAAAATCTTCAAAAGACGCTATTTTCTTCATTGCATACTGAATAGTGGTAATACGAACAGGAAACGATGTTTTAAATTGTCTTTTTGGGACAGTAGGACGATAATCAATGTTGTTCCATTCCATTAAGGTTGCATACCGGAGTGACGCGCGGTCATCTTCTAAATAATTTGGATTAATACGTTTTAACGTGAACCCGTTCATCACTTGAAATGTAAGAACCGGGTCATAAACATTGTGCATCGTTACTTGCTCAACATAACGCCTAGGAGTCATTTCCTTTGCATGCTTAAAGTAATTAGGGATCCGTCCACCTATAATAATACTCTTTAAGTTTAATTCACGAGCTAAGTCCTTTCTTGCTTCATATAATCTATGGCCAATTTTCATGCGCCGATAATCCGGATGGACCATCACTTCAATACCATATAGATTGAAACCTTCGTAATCATGGTTTGTAATATAACCATTATCTGTAATCTCATCCCATGTATGTTGATCATCGTATTCATCAAAATTAATAATTAAACTAGAACAAGATCCAATGATTTCTCCATCATACTCTACACAAAACTGCCCTTCTGGAAAAATATCAATATGACTTTGTAAGTGTTCACGTTCCCATGGCTTCATATTAGGAAAACATAATTTTTGCATTTCTATAATTGCATCAAAATCCGCAACTTTAAAATTGCGAATAATCATTTTTTTCTCAAACTTCGAAACATCGATCTTCTTAGACATATCTTCATCTCCTTTACCTTACATTCATGAAGTTTACCCTTTTTTTACTAGGATGAACACTCTTTTGCATTTCACTCTAAAAAAGACATAAATTGGAGATCCGACATCAATGAAACAGGATTTTTTTGAAAGCTCAGTTGCTGTTGTTCTAGCCATAAAGGACTTTTCGGTAATTACTTCCACCCAGTCTTTTCTCGAAAGTTCAAAAAAATTTTTCTGTATTTCCTCTCAGAGCAGAACAAGGTTATTTTTTTTATTTGATTGGAATGTTAAGGGCTTCTCCTAGCATAAACATAGAAATATCTACAGTGGTCATACCAACTTAAGGAGGGAAACCCAACATTCATAAAGCATATGATGATCTAAAAGGTGTCCCTTCGAATATAACAAAACAAAATTAGACTGGGGCGGTAATTATGAATAGTGGTAAAGATTGCGTTGCAATGCTCCTTGCAGGCGGAGAAGGAAAACGATTAGGAAACCTTACGAAAAAGTTAGCCAAGCCTGCAGTATATTTTGGTGGAAAATACAGAATAATTGATTTCCCATTAAGTAATTGTATTAATTCTGGTATTGAAACAGTAGGTGTACTGACTCAGTATGAACCTCTAGCTCTTAATTCCCACTTAGGTATTGGAACTCCTTGGGATCTAGACCGCCATAACGGAGGATTAACTTGTCTCCCCCCTTTTGTTGAAAAAAAGGGTGGTTCCTGGTATTTAGGTACTGCCGATGCAATCTATCAGAACTGCGATTTTATCGAACAATATGATCCTGAATATGTATTAATTCTATCTGGAGATCATATTTATAAAATGGACTATAGCCTCATGCTAGACTACCATATTGAACGCGGTGCTGATGCGACGATCTCCGTCATAGAAGTTCCTTGGGAGGAAGCAAGTCGCTTCGGTATTATGAATGCCACTGATAACGGTGACATTACCGAATTTGAAGAAAAACCAGCACATCCCCAAAGCAATCTTGCCTCTATGGGCATTTATATATTTAATTGGCCTGTATTAAAATCCTATTTAACCGAAGATGCAAACTCACTTACATCTAATCACGACTTTGGCAAAGATATTATTCCAACAATGCTTCGTGATAACCGTAATCTGTTTGCATATCCTTTTTCAGGATATTGGAAAGATGTCGGGACTGTTCAAAGTTTTTGGGAAGCAAATATGGATCTACTAGCAAATCAACCTTCTCTGAAACTCCATGAATACAATTGGCGGATTTACTCAGTTAATGCTTGCCAATCGCCTCAGTATATCTCACCACTTGCACACATTACGGACTCTCTAATAAATGAAGGGTGTCTTATTTATGGAACAATTGACAAATCGATCCTGTTTCATCAAGTGGGAGTCGGCAGTAATAGCAAAATCGAGGAATCAGTTATTATGCCTAATGTGAAAATTGGGCAACATGTAAAGCTTAAAAAGGTCATCGTTGCCGAAGACGTAACTATTCCAGACTATACAGAAATCGAGTCTCCAAGTGATGATATTCTCGTTATTGATAAAGATACTGCCATTAAAAGTCGAACTACTATTTTCAGGTGAATCCTATAAGGGAAGGAAGAAATGAATGGAAAAACTAATGGGCGTGATTCACTTAGATAGTGAACAAGATTTACTTAAAGAGCTTACTTATTTTCGGTGTGGGGCTGCCGTTCCATTTGGCAGTCGCTATCGACTTATCGATTTTGTTCTTTCTAATATGGTTAATTCGCAGGTTTACGACATTGCCGTTTTTACTAGACGAAAATATCGCTCCCTTATGGATCACCTCGGAACAGGGAAACCTTGGGATTTAGATCGAAAAAGAGGCGGGCTTTTTATTCTCCCTCCCGATTGGAACGATCCTACTGATTTATCGAAGGGCGATCTACAACATTTTCACAACAATCGAGATTTCTTTGCTCGAGGTTTAGCTGAATATGTACTTATAACTGGTACACGTCATATTTGTAATATCGACTATCAGAAAGTATTCCAAGAACACCTTGTATCAGGAGCAGATGTAACGGCTATCTTCAAATCAATGAAACAGTTAGAGGATGAACATGCCATTGAAAAGAAGCTTGAAATAGATGCGAATGGCAACATAAGCAATATTACGACAGATGCTAGCAATCATAATTTATTTATGGGTATGTACATCCTAAAAAAATCATTATTGTTAGAACTTATTGATTTTTGTATTGCTAGACAAAAAGAGAACTTATTGTTAGATGGGATTATTGCAAATTTGAATAGGCTTACAGTTCGTTCTTACGAATATAGAGGCTACCTTTCTGTTATTAATTCAATAGAGAGCTATTATAAAAATAGTATGTCCCTCCTAGATATTGATGTATATACGCAACTTTTTTTAAACCGAAAACCGATTTTTACAAAGCCAAAAGATGAACCACCTACCAAATATACAAAAGAAGCACGTGCATTTAATTCTCTATTAGCCAATGGTTGTGTAATTGAAGGTACAGTCGAAAATAGTATCTTGTTTCGTGGCGTTCATGTACATAAAGGCGCTGTCATTCGAAACTCTATCGTGATGCAACGTTGTGAAATAAAAGAAGGAACTCTCATAGAGAATGTCGTATTAGATAAAGATATCATCCTGTCTCCAAATCGAACATTTATTGGAGCACCTGAAAACCCATACATCGTAGCTAAACGTAAAATACTGTAATGAATCCTCATTTTACTTACTATTGTTGAAAGGAGATCGGTTTATGAATATCGTCATGGCAGCATCTGAATGTGCACCTTTTTTCAAAACAGGGGGGTTAGCTGATGTGGTAGCTTCTCTCCCAAAAGCACTCTCAAAGAAAGACCATACACTAACGGTTATTCTTCCTAAGCACCGTTTTCTCACGGCTGACATTGCATCACAACTACAACTAGAAGGCACCTTTGATGTCTGGGTTAAATGGAGAAAACAATATTGCGGGCTATTTTCTTATGAAACTGAAAATGTAACTTTTTACTTCATAGATAATGAGTACTATTTCAATCGTGCTCATTTATATGGTGAGGTAGACGACGCTGAACGCTATGCTTTCTTTACTCATGCCTTCTTTCAAACGCTTAAACATCTGAACTTAGTTCCTGATATCATTCATTGTCATGATTGGCAAACTGGTCTTATCCCTGCCTATATAAAAGCTGGCGTTTATAAGAAGCCAGTGAAAACTGTCTTTACGATTCACAATTTAAAGTATCAAGGTATCTTCCCAGCTTCCATCTTTCATGAATTACTACATTTGGATCCTGTTCACATTGGTGGATTAGAACTAAACGGTACGATAAACTTCATGAAGGGCGCTCTCGTTCATGCAGATTGGGTTACAACCGTTAGTCCAACGTATGCACAAGAAATATTAAATCCCTATTTTGGAGAAGGCCTAGAGACATTCTTGCTTGAACGTCAAACAAGTGTTTCGGGAATTGTCAACGGCATTGATGAAGAATTATATAATCCATCGTCCGATCTAAACGTGTCTGTCCCGTACTATCGAAACTACGCTGGAAAAAAAGAAAATAAACGGATTATGCAACAAGAGCTAGACTTAACTGTTTCTAAGGACATTCCGATGTTTGCCTTAATTAGCCGCCTTGTAGAAGATAAAGGTCTTCCTCTTCTTACCGAGATCCTTGATGAACTACTTAGCACGGAGTCCATCCAAGTTATCATTATGGGTACAGGCGAAGCACATTTTGAGGAAGCATTCCAATCTATCTCAAATAATTACACAGATTCTTGCCGCTTTATTAATGTATTTCACGAGGGGCTAGCTCATAGACTTTATGCAGCGTCTGATTTCTTTCTCATGCCATCAAGGTTTGAACCATGTGGATTAAGCCAATTAATCGCCCTACGTTATGAAAGTGTGCCCATCGTTAGGGAGACTGGTGGCTTAAAAGATACAATAATTCCATATAATGAATTCACTGGAGAAGGAAATGGCTTTTCTTTCACGAATTATAATGTCTATGACTTTTTACACACCATCCGTTATGCTATCCATCTTTATTATCAACCAGCTCATTGGAATCGAATTCTTAAAAATGTGTACAAAAGCAAATTGAACTGGGAACATTCCGCCACGAAGTATGAAGAAATTTATTACAGATTAACGAAGTACATTCATGAGGAGGAACAATATGCCCATAACTGTCGAGACTCTCAGTCAACTGCTGAAAGAAAAACTCACCTCATCATTCGGTAAAAGCCTCGAAGAGGCTACAACAAAAGAAGTGTTTCAATCAATTTGTCTTATTATGAAAGATTCCATTCACCCAAACTGGCAAATGACGCAACAAACGTATGATCAAAATGAAAGCAAACAAGTCTATTATTTTTCGATGGAGTTTCTTTTAGGGAGAATGATTGAGACAAATTTGCTAAACATGGGGTTACTTGATATTTATAAAGAAACATTGACTTCACTAGGTTTCAATCCTGAAAATGTATTCAGAGAAGAGTATGACGCTGGACTTGGAAACGGCGGTCTTGGACGACTTGCGGCTTGCTTTCTTGACTCCCTTGCCTCTCTTGAACTCCCTGGATACGGGATGGGTATTCGTTATAAGTACGGTTTATTTCAGCAAAAAGTTGTAAATGGCTATCAAGTTGAACTTCCTGATTATTGGTTAGAAGATGAATATATGTGGGAAACAAAACGTGATGATAAAGCAATAGAAGTTAGATTTGGAGGAACCGTAGAGACCACTGCTGTCAATGGACAGCTCCAGTTTCAACATCATGATTATGAACGTGTTCTTGCGATTCCATATGATGTTCCGATAGTCGGGTACGATAATAATACTGTTAACACTCTTAGGTTATGGAGTGCTGAATCAACAACAAACCACTTTCACTTCCATTCTAGCCGTGGTCATGATTATTATCATTACCTTGATTACAAACGTTCAATTGAAAAAATCTCAGAATTTCTTTATCCAGATGACTCTTATTACGAGGGGAAAGTTTTACGTTTAAAACAGCAGTATTTCTTGGTTTCTGCTGGCTTACAAAGTATCCTTCGACGATACAAAAAACAGAATAAACCGTTGTATCAATTATCAAAACATGTCGTGATTCAAATTAACGATACACATCCAAGTCTCGTTGTTCCGGAATTGATGCGCTTATTACTCGATGAAGAAAGATTAAGTTGGAATGAAGCATGGTCAATTACGCAAGAAACCGTTGCTTACACAAACCACACTACATTAAGTGAAGCTTTAGAAAAATGGCCTGAAGATATGATAACAACACTATTTCCACGCCTTTATCAAATTATTGAAGAAATCAATGAACGTTTTTGTAAAATGCTTTGGTTTGATTACCCTGAACTTCGCGAGAAAATACCTGAGATGGCGATTCTATCGTACGGACAGATTCATATGGCCCACCTTGCTATGGTAGGAAGCTTCAGCATAAATGGTGTTGCAAAGTTACATACAGAAATTTTAAAGGACCGAGT
Source organism: Halalkalibacter lacteus (assembly GCF_036663595.1). Lineage (NCBI taxonomy): Bacteria > Bacillati > Bacillota > Bacilli > Caryophanales > Bacillaceae > Halalkalibacter > Halalkalibacter lacteus. The sequence goes on along the minus strand of NZ_JAWRVL010000009.1, from coordinate 44,655 downwards.
CATGCAGCCATTTTACACTGTTTTCCCTAAGAAGTTCAACAATAAAACAAATGGGATCACTCACAGACGCTGGCTTTTAAATGTCAATCCTAACCTAGCCACTGTTATATCAAACGCAATTGGAACTGAATGGATTCATCAACCTGAACAGCTCTCAAAAATTATACCATTCTCAACTGACTCCAGTTTTCAAGAAGCGATTTATAAAGTGAAACACGAGAATAAAATAAAATTAGCTAGTTATATCAAAGAGCACTACAATCTAATCATTGATGATCAATCGATTGTTGATGTCCATATTAAACGACTTCATGGATATAAACGTCAGCTTCTAAATCTATTTCATATTATCCATCTATATAATATGTACAAAGAGAACCCAGCACTCGAAATGACACCACGTACATTTATTTTTGGAGCGAAAGCAGCGCCAGGTTATACGTTCGCTAAACAAGTAATCAAATTAATTAACGCCGTCGCTGAAAAGATCAATAATCACCCTCAAGTAAGTAAGCATCTTAAAGTCATCTTTTTAGAAAATTATCAAGTAAGCCTTGCTGAGAGAATCATCCCTGCAGCCGATGTGAGTGAGCAAATTTCAACGGCAAGTAAAGAGGCTTCAGGCACTGGAAATATGAAGCTAATGATGAACGGAGCTTTAACGATTGGAACACAAGATGGAGCAAATGTGGAAATTGGAGACTTTGTAGGAAATGACAATATTTTCACGTTCGGTCTTACATCTGAAGAAGTATTTGCCTATCAGCAAAGTGGAGAGTACAATGCACGTGATTACTACAACAATGATAGAAGATTAAGAAATGTTATGGACCTTCTTGTTAATCAACATTTTTCAGGAGATGATGTGGACTTCAAAGATATTTTCTACTCACTCTTGTACAACAATGACGAATATTTCGTATTAAAAGACTTTGATAGTTATATAGAAACCCAGAATCTTGTTGATCAAACGTACCAAAATCAAAGTGAATGGCTAAGCAAGAGTATTGTGAATATTGGACATTCTGGAGCTTTTTCAAGCGATCGTACGATTCAAGAATACGCTCAAGATATTTGGAATATTCGGCCTACAAAGGTTGCATCGCCCTTAAAAATATACTAATAATTTAAATGAATTAGGGGGACTCACGCTATTTATTGCGTAATCCCCCTTTTCTTATTACCTTAAATGGAGCTGACTAATCATGCTGTACCTTGTTCATCGTAACGTTAAAGCAAGATCTGGATAATCAGTAATAATCGCATCACATTTCAAGTTAATAAATATCTGAATCCACTTTTCCTGATTTACCGTATACGGCCTCAGAAGAATCCCGCTTTTAATTAACTGTTCTGCCTCTTCCATTGTCAAACTCATAAAAGAGAAATGATACCCTAATGCAGCTAATTGTCGTACGTATGATTCTGGATTATATAGAGCCGACTTAACAATTATTCCCGTCTCTATCATTGGGTATTGCTCGTTCCATAAGCGGACCATTTTATGATCAAATGAAGAAACGATCACCCGATTTTCCAGCCCATACTTTTTAATTAATGGAAACACAATCGTAATCATTTTTTGCCTTTCCCATACATATCCTTTTAATTCTAGGTTTAATTGTAATGCATTATTCTTTGACCATAAGAAAACTTCCTCAAGTGTAGGAATTTGTTCCGCCTTAAATTTTTCGTGAAACCATGATCCAGCGCTAAATTGTTTTAGTTCAAGCAAGGAGTAATGCCCAACGACACCTGATCCTGTTGATGTTCGATCCAGAGTTTGATCATGAATAATAACTGGTACATGATCTTTACTTAATTGAACATCAAACTCAATACCATCAGCTCCTATCTCAAGAGCAGCCTGAAAAGCAATCATTGTATTTTCAGGATATTGACTTGAAAAACCACGATGTGCAAAAATCTTCGTTTGACTCACGTTCGCTTCCCCTCTCGTTCTTTTAAATAGAATTGCGAGGTCTCATACTTGATTTAGCCTACTACAAATCTCCCCTTTTCTTCTTTCCCCCAGTAAAGTTGGCATTGATCGCCACTTTGCAATGGCCCAACTCCTTCTGGTGTACCTGTATAAATAAGGTCTCCCTCACCTAGTCCAAAGCAATTTACACATTCATCAATGATCGCTTGAAAATCAAACATCATCTCTTGAATATTTCCTTTTTGAATTGTCTCACTGTTAATGACAAATGAAAAGTCTGTCTTTTCACAAACTTCTTTTCCTTCACATGGCCAGAACGGTGTGACGATCGCAGAATTTTTAAATCCTTTTGCACGTAACCAAGGATGCCCCTGTTCCTTCAATACTGATTGTACATCTCTTAGTGTTAAATCTACACCTAATGCCATTTTACTAACAACATCACTTACTTTATCTCCTTCTTTAACGTCTTTGTCAATTTTCAAGACAATCTCGATCTCATGATGAATTTCACCTTGGTCTTTAGGTAAGGAGATCACTTGTCCATTCGTTTCAACGAGTGCAGGACTCGGTTTCGAAAATAATATCGGTTGATCTGGTACTGCATTACCTAGTTCTCTAGCATGATTGGCATAATTCCGTCCTATACAATAAATATTCATAGTCTTCATCCTCTTTTCAAATCTAATCGGAAGGAGAGAATAAGCTCTATATTATTTTCATAACAGTCTTACTCCTCTCTTTAATTGTACTTGTTTTAATTTAATTAATTTTAATTTCGGTAATTTACTATGACCATCTGAAAGCTCTCATCTCAAAAAAAGTGAAGCTTTGATTGCTTCACTTTTACCTTTTGCCTTCAACTGTTGAACACGATTTTATATCCCCGTCGATCTTGTAATCGTATAGCAATTTCCAAGAAATCATCATGAGAAATCCCAGGGGCAAATTCTTTGGTAATCTCTGGAAAATCAGGAACCGGTGCTCCTTGTGGCGCTCCCCTTATCACTTCAACTGGATTTATCTTCAGGATGAGTTCCCTTCCATATCTTATCAATATCTTGGTAATCTGTATCGCTGAACGTATACAACTTTAAGTGCACACCTTGATCTTCATATTTTCGTGCATAATCGAAAGCTCTGTTCGAGAGATTTGGTATTGGAAACATTTTTGTCATAACAACACCCGTTGCAATTTCAAGTGCTTTTGCATAGCTAGGTAAGTCAATTAATAGCTTATCAAGACGTTTTATCACAAGCCATCCCCCCAATTCAACAAAATAAGATTCATTATGTTTTTATGAGGGATTGCGGCTGTCCTATGCCCTTTATTATTTTACTAGATGAGAAAATACATGGAGAGCATCTATTCTCTCCATTGCCTCACGTAATAAGGATTCGTCACTTAATAAACCAATGCGAATATATCCCTCTCCGTGCTTTCCAAACCCGATACCAGGCGCTACAACAACCCTCGCTTCTTCTAATAATAAATCAGCAAATGATTCAGAAGTATACCCAACTGGCACAGGAAACCAAGCAAAAAAGGATCCTTTAGGAGCTTCAACTTGCCAGCCAATTCTACGAGCGGCTTCAACCAGTGCCTTTCTACGTTTTTCATACATACCAACTAACTGCTCAACACTCGATTGATCTGACGTGAGGGCAAAAGCAGCGGCTTCTTGGATCCCTCCAAACAAGCTACAATAATAATGATCTTGAATAAGTTCAACGGCTTCAATTACACTGTGGTTTCCAACAACAAAACCAACTCTCCAACCTGCCATATTATATGTTTTAGATAATGTCAGCATTTCAACACCAACATCTTTTGCCCCTGGCATTTGTAAGAAACTAAGCGGCTTTTGTCCGTCAAAACCAATGGAACCATATGCAAAATCATGGACCACACATACATCATGTTTATTTCCTAATTGGATTGCCTCTTCAAATAACTCAGGCGTGGCCACAGCCCCTGTAGGATTGTTTGGGTAATTTAGAAACATTAGCTTTGCTTTTTCCCATGTGGGATCCTCAATTTCAGCAAAGTTCGGATGAAAGCCTAATTCTGCTCGTAAAGGCATTTCATGCATGGTCGCACCAGTCAGTGCAATCCCTGACCAATAATCAGGATAACCAGGATCTGGAACTAATGCAGTGTCTCCTTTGTTTAACAAGCATTGACTAATTTCAACGAGACCTGTTTTCGTTCCAGCAAGCACAGCCACTTCTGTAATCGGGTCAATTTCAACGTTATATTCTCGCTTATAATAATCAGCAACCGCTTCTTTTAAGAACGCATAGCCATCAAACGGCGGGTATTTGTGATAAAGAGGATTATCTGCTGCCTCTTGTAATGTTTGAACGATTGGGCGAGGCGTTGGTTGATCTGGGTTTCCTTGTCCTAAATTTATGACGTCATCATGCTGTTCTTTTACATTTTGAACCTTTTTGACAAGCTTTGAGAAAAATTGCTCTGGCAAACGCTGCAAAGCATTGGATTGTGGAAATGTTTTCATTTATGTCACCTCTCTATATAAAGACCACTTTTTCTATTTAAAAGTGGCGGCACACCAAAATAAACTTTTTTTCTTCTGCCTATTTCTTATTTACTCAAGAAGCCTTGCTTCTTTAGAAAATCACCTACTTGAGGTCTTTTCGGAGTGGACAGAAATTGAGCCATTAACTGTGACCATGTATCCGATCGCTTACCTTTTGTTCTTTCATAATAATACGATTTCATCACTTGATCGTATTCATCAATCGCCTCTTTAATTTTTGTTTGATTGTATTTCTCCTTGTGGACAACAGCCCTTTGAGGCAAACGTGGCTTTTGTTCAGGGTTTTGTGCTGGATAGCCAATACATAAACCCATAACAGGAAATGTCAACTGGGGCAACCCAAGCACTTTAGAAACCGCATCCGGGTCATTTCTAATTCCACCTATCATCACTCCACCAAGATCATATGATCTAGCTGCTATCAACATATTTTGTGCAACAAGAGCAGCATCTACCGCTCCAACAAGAGCCTGTTCTTGTTCCCCAATTTCAAACGCTTGTCCGTGTTTATCACTAGCCTGTTTTAAACGATAAAAATCGGCACAAATGACAAAGAAGACCGGACAAGTTGCAACATAGCTTTGATTACCGGCCAATGTAGCCAGCTCTTTTTTCTTTTCTTTATCTTTAATCACAATAATACTATATGCTTGGACATGATGAGACGTCGGTGCCCATCTACCTGACTCAATAATTTCATCAACCACTAGATCCGTTACCTGTTGATTCGTGAAAGTTCGAATAGACCTGTGACTTTTTAACAAATCAATCAAGTCATTGTTCTTCATAATTGTTCCTCCCCCATTTTCCATTTCTTTTTAGTTTACAAAAGTTTTCCTCGTAAGTACAACGCTTTGATTCCTTTGAAAAATAGTCTTGTGATTCAACTGGAAATCACTTACAATTACAAAAGAAAAACCTTACTAGGAGGTTACCTATGAATAAACGCTCCACTCCACTAAATGAGGAAAATCGAATTCTCTCACTTGATCTTATGAGGGGTCTTGCCTTGCTTGGTATTTTATTAGCTAATAGTTTACATTTTCAATATGGTTTATTTCTCATCCCTGATATTCATAATTATTACCCTCTAGGATGGATAGATCACATTGCAGAAGGGTTTATACGTACCTTTGCCACAGCTAGTTTTTATACACTTTTCTCTTTTCTTTTTGGCTATGGGATGGCCTTTTTAAAGGAACGACTCGAACAGCAAAATAAGCCATTTAGCTCACTTTACTTTCGGCGGACACTTATTTTACTCCTTGTTGGCTTCATTCACGGCACTTTCATTTGGGATGGGGACATTTTATTCATCTATGCACTTACCGCGTTTATCCTTTTTTTCTTTTTAAAATTAAAAGAAAGAGGGTTACTTACCTGGGCATTTCTTTTTCTGTTTCTCATGGCTCTTTCCATTGCAAGCCCTGAGGATGAATCAACGTTAGCTCTTGATGAGCAGCTTGTAAATTACTCACTTGAGGAAAAAGAAGTCCTAACTTCTGGTAGCTATTTTGACGTTGTCTCTTTTCGCTTGCTTGCAGATCCGCTTGGCTTAGGGATAGCAGGAGATGTTATCATTAATGCAACAGGTATGGTTAGTGTTCTCGGCATGTTTTTATTAGGTGCCTTTGTTGCTCGAAAGAAGTGGCTTCTAAATGTTTCTAAACACCGAAACCTTTTCGTGAGGATATGGTGGATTACGTTGCTAGTCGGCTTTCCATGTAAAATCGCTTTTCTATTTAATGACACGTACGCATTTGAAATGCTTCATACAACAATTGGTGGTCCGCTTGTTGCGATGTTTTATGCATCTAGCATTGCTCTTCTCACTTCTAATCCTAAATGGGGAAAACGACTACAACCACTTGCTTATGTAGGACGTTTATCGTTAACGAATTATTTGCTGCAATCTCTTGTCTTTACTACTTTATTTTATGGGTATGGATTTGGTCTTTTTAACAAAATTGGAATCGTTAGTGGAGTCGTTCTTGTTATTGTCTTCTTCTTCCTTCAGATTATTGCAAGTAGATGGTGGCTCTCTCGTTATCATCTAGGATTATTTGAATGGATGTGGCGTGCTGGAACATACTTAACCTTACCTAAATTGCGCAGATAAACGAGAGAAAAAGAGGGGAGCTCATACTCATTATCACAATGGTGCTCTGTCATCTGGGTGTGATTTTTGAGATACCCTCTTTTCTAGTTACAATTGTTTCTTTGATTTAAAGGAAAGATTATTATGACCCGTACCCCGTTGACGGTAGATTTTCACACCTGACTGACCCTTCAAAAAGCTTATTTCTCTTATGTATACATTCTGTAAATAACACTCTTACAAACCACCCTTACGAGCTTTTGACGTTACATATTTTAAAAAAGCACACAAAAAAGCTGGATTGGCTCGAAGCCTTTCCAACTTTTTTATCTTTTCCACATTCTATCACGTTTTCTTTTCTTTTTACATAAAATATTGCTTTATAACGAATGGTTTTAGGTAAGTATCAATCATAAGCGTTTAAGAACTAGGCTGTAGAACGGTTCTTATTTTTTCAATAGCCCAGTCCAATTCGACCTTTTTGATCACGAGTGGTGGTGCAAAGCGAATGACATGAAGATGTGTTTCTTTACATAACAACCCTTCTTCTTTTAACTGCTCACAATATGACCTGGCTGGTTCTGTCAACTCGATTCCGATAAATAATCCTCTTCCTCTAACCTCTTTTATTTTCGGGTTATCGATTTTTTTTAATTGACGTATGAAATAATCGCCTAATTCAAGTGAACGTTCTACTAATTTCTCATCTTTGATTACTTCTAGTGCTGCGATCGCAACAGCACATGCTAACGGATTTCCACCGAATGTAGAACCGTGTGACCCAGGTTCGAACACACTAAGAATATTTTTGTCTGCAGCAACAACTGAGATTGGAAACACTCCTCCACCCAATGCTTTTCCTAAAATATACATATCTGGTTCGACCTTTTCCCAGTCACAAGCGAACATTTTACCCGAGCGCCCTAAACCAACTTGAATTTCATCAGCTATAAACAAGACATTTTCTAGTTGACACACATCATAAGCTGCTTTTAAAAACCCTTCAGGTGGAATAATAATCCCAGCTTCTCCCTGAATTGGTTCAACTAAAAATGCTGCTGTCTTCGGTGTAATCGCAGCTTTCAATGCTTCTATATCCCCATATGGAATAATCTTTATACCAGGCAACATTGGACCAAACCCGCGTTTATACTCCTCATTTGAAGATAGAGAAACAGCGGTCAACGTACGCCCATGAAAATTATCTTCACAGACGATAATTTCAGCCTCATTAGCTGGTACTCCCTTACAATCATAAGCCCAGCGACGCGCTGCTTTTACTGCTGTTTCAACCGCTTCAGCTCCTGTATTCATTGGGAGAATCATATTTTTTCCCGTGAGATTTGAAACCTTTTCGTAAAAAGGGGCAAGTTTGTCATTGTGAAATGCTCTAGATGTCAACGTTACTTTGTCTGCTTGTTGTTTTAATGCTGCAACAATCTTCGGATGACAATGCCCTTGATTCACTGCTGAGTATGAGCTTAACATGTCTAAGTAACGATTGCCCTCTGGGTCCCTCACCCACACCCCTTTTGCTTCAGAAATCACAATTGGCAATGGCTGATAGTTCTTTGCACCATATTGTTCTGTCCTTGCAATAATCGTTTTAGTGTCAGTCATAACTTTTCCTCCTCCATGAATCTTCAACGCGGTTACTCAACATTCTTGCTCTCGTTCATGTTCTCTCTTCATAAGATGCGAGTTTGATGCCAACGTTCACCTAAAGACCATTCAACTACCTTCAAGAAAATCTCGTTTTATAGCAAATTCATTTTTAGGTAATAACAAAAGGTCGGGTTTTAAAACCTTTCATCATTACCTTAACAATATTTAAAAAATAATGTGTGCGATAACTACTATAACCGGTAAAGTAATAAGTGTTCTCTCTAGAAAAATAACAACCAAATCAGTGAATGTAACTGGCAGCTTTGATGCTAACAGCAATCCACCTACTTCTGACATATAGATTAACTGGGTGACGGAAACACAGGCGATAACAAACTTGGTCAATTCACTTTCAATCCCACTTCCAATAACTGCTGGTAAAAACATATCAGCAAATCCAACAACCATCGTTTGGGCAGCTTGAGCAGCCTCAGGCACCTGCATAATTGATAAAATTGGAACAAACGGAGCTCCTAATACGGCAAATACAGGAGTATATTCCGCTATTATTAATGCAATTGTCCCAAATGCCATGACTACCGGGAGGACACCAAACCACATATCTAAAACGTTTTTCATTCCGCCTTTTGCATTGATAGAAAATCCATTGTTTTCATTTGCACGCTGCAGGGCTTTATTCATTCCGTATTGGAAAACATTCACCCTTTCCGTTGTGTTCGTCTCTTCCTTCTCGAGACTTGCTTTTATATACGTATCAGGTTTACGTGAAAGTGGTGGAATCCGTGGGCAAATAATGGCAGCTATAAAGCCTGCTATCATAATCGTTACGTAATAAGGAACAAATAAATGCTCTAATTCCATATATGCAAGAATTACGATACTAAATGTGATGGAAACAACGGAAAATGTAGTTCCTATCACTGCGGCTTCACGCTTAGTATAATGCCCTTCTTCATACTGCTTGTTTGTTAACAAGACACCAATTGTCCCATCTCCCATCCAAGAAGCCATGCAATCAATTGATGATCGGCCAGGAAGTGTAAAGATTGGTCTCATTACTTTGTTTAACAATGCACCGACTAACTCCAATAACCCAAAGTTTAATAGTAATGGCAAAAACAAGCCTGCAAATAAAAAGATTGAAAATAATAAAGGAATAAGCTCATACAATACTAACCCACCTGTATATTCAGAGAACACCCACGACGGACCTAACTCAAATAATGTCAGAATTGCGAAAACGAAACCTAACAATCTGACTATAAGCCATGCAGGATGCACGAGAAATAAACCTCTCATTAACTCGTTTTCTATCATTGTTTTAGGCTTTGCCAATGTAATCCAAGCAGATAATAATGCAACAATTAACAAAAGAATAGTCGTAACCAGTGGTAAGACATCTATGAACAACCCTTCGACTCCCTTTGCCAATAATGCAACAGGAATCGTTATCTCATCATTGTACGTTAACGGAACCATAAATATAAAAATCCCAAGTAATGAAGGAAGAATAAACCGTATATAGTCAACTAATAATCGACTTTGGATTTCTTCTTTCTTTCTTATTTTTCTATCTTCAATTGCCAAAATTATTCTCCTCCTTATCTTACAAAGATTATATTATACACGTTTCCGTTATCAATTGTTAGATGAGTTTTTTCCCAAGTAATGATGCAACTAATTCTGTTGCCACATCAGCTGTTTTGTTCTTATTATCTAATATTGGATTCACCTCAACAAACTCTGCTGACGTGATGATTGCCGCTTCTGCTAACATTTCCATTGCTAAATGGCTCTCACGATACGTAATACCTCCAAGTACTGGCGTTCCAACTCCCGGAGCATCCAATGGGTCAATTGCATCTAAATCAAGACTTAAGTGAACGCCATCGGTATTAGTCTCTAAATAATGAATCGTTTCTTCCATAACTCGAGTCATCCCTTTACGATCAATTTCATGCATCGTAAAGACTTTTAATCCTTTTTTCCTTATTAACTCGCGTTCCCCTTCATCAATCGATCTTGCCCCTATAATAACAATGTTTTCTGGTTTAATTTTAGGCGCATATCCGCCTATTTCTGTTAGTAATGGGTGGCCTAAGCCTAGATTTATTGCTAATGGCATCCCATGAATGTTTCCAGATGGTGAGGTTTCAGCTGTATTTAGGTCTGCATGGGCATCGTACCAAATAACACCTAACTCCTTATAATGTTTACTTATTCCCGCAATCGAGCCAATACTAATACTGTGATCGCCACCCAACACTAAAGGAAATCCTCCCTCTGACAGAATCTCATCTAATTCTCTACAAAGTTCTTCACTTGTTTTTATAACCTCTTGTAAATTTTTTAAGTTTTGTTCACGTGTTGTACCATTTGAAAAACGGTTAATTTTTATATCCCCATAATCTTTGACATTGAATCCTAAACCTTTGATTTCTTCAATTAAACCAGCATATCTCATTGCACTCGGTCCCATATCAACTCCACGACGAATTTGACCTAGATCCATTGGTACACCTACGATAGAAATTTGCTTATGCTCCCTCATAATACAATATAACCCCTTTCATTAATGGAGATCTAAATAATTATTTCATTGTATTCAAACTCCTTAACGAAAGATCGGTCTTCATTCTATCTTTTTAACGATTCATTTCGTTAGTCTGCTATACAGTTTTACTACTATATTGAAATGACCAATCTTGTACCCATTTACCTTTTTGAAAAAGCCGTAACGTATTTGGTTACGACTTTTATGTTATTATTTTGAAAAGAAACCCTTTAACGCAAATGATACATTCTGCGGTCTTTCTGCTAACCTTCGCATAAAGTACGCATACCAATCTTTTCCAAAAGGGACATAAACCCTCATTGTATAACCTTCTTTTACAATTCGTTCCTGCATGTCTTTCCGAAAACCATAAAGCATTTGGAATTCAAATTGAGATTTTGGAATTTGCTGTTCAATGCAAAACCTCTTTATTTTTGCAATAATCTCATGATCATGACTTGCTATTGCCGTATAACTACCCGTTAGCAAGTGTTGCTTTATTAATTCAATATAATTCTCATCAATTCTTTCTTTTTTTTGATAAGCTACTTCAGGTGCTTCTTTATATGCCCCTTTCACAAGACGCAACGGAACACCGCTCAAACTTTCTAAGTCTTTTTGTGCACAATGCAAATAGGCTTGAATAACCGTCCCAACATTGTTATAATTCCTCCTGAGCTCGGTTAAAATTTCTAACGTTTGATGATAATGTGCATAGTCTTCCATATCAATTCTGACAAAGTTATTATTCTTTTTTGCGACGTCTAAAATTTGCAGCATATTATCTAAACATAGTTTCCTATCAATATCGAGTCCAAGTTGGGTTAACTTAAGAGACAAATTGCAAATCACACCCGTTGCTGCAATCGTTTCTAATGTTTCAACACATATATTAGTCGATTCAATAGCCTCTTCCCTATTTAATACAAATTCTCCTAAATGATCGACTGTACATACCAACCCTTTGTCATTAAGCGTTTTCACGACCTTCATCACACTAACGATCGACACTCCAGCCACCACTTGTGCTGCACCAAGCTTTAGCCCCCATCTTTTTGCACTTTTGTTCAGCACCTTATTCTTTGATAAATAGAGAAAGAAGTTTTTTGATAATTTTTCAACTAACACAATATTCCCCCCCTTGTACCTTTGACCTCCTTTTTTTCGATAATTCAAAAGGAAAAACTACCCTCTTTGAACTACCTATTATAGCTGCTCTGATAGTAACTTAGCCTGTGTAAACAGAAGCAGATAATCAGGTCCTCCTGCCTTTGAGTCCGTCCCTGACATATTAAAACCTCCAAATGGATGATATCCGACAATGGCTCCCGTACATCCACGGTTAAAGTAGAGGTTTCCAACATAAAATTCCTCTTTTGCTTTCTCGATATGGGCACGATTATTGGTGATCACTGCTCCTGTTAAACCATAATCTGTATTATTAGCAATCTCTAATGCGTGATCAAAGTCTTTAGCCTTGCAAAATGCAACAACAGGTCCAAAGATTTCCTCTTTCATTAATCTAGCATTTTCATCGACATCCGCAAAAATTGTTGGTTGGATGAAATAACCTTTTGAATGATCACCTTTCCCACCTGCAACTAATGTGCCTTCCTCTTTGCCAATTTCAATGTAACTCATCACCTTATCAAACGCAGCCTGATCATTTACGGGTCCCATAGACGTTCTTTCCGTTGGATCTCCTACTGTTAACTTTTTCGTAAGTGCAATGGCTTTTTCTAGCACGTCATCATAGACTTCTTCGTGAATGACTGCTCTTGAACAAGCTGAACATTTTTGACCTGAGAAGCCAAATGCAGATTGCACAATTGATTCAGCTGCTAAGTCAAGGTCAGCTTCGTTATCAACAACAATCGTATCCTTTCCTCCCATTTCAGCTACGACTCGTTTCAACCAAATTTGCCCTTCCTGTACTTTTGCTGCTCTTTCATAAATTCGTACGCCTACATCTTTTGAACCTGTGAAACTAATAAAACGTGTTTTTGGATGGTCAACTAAATAATCTCCTACTTCACTGCCACTACCAGGGATGAAATTAACCACACCAGCTGGAAGACCAGCTTCTTCTAATACTTCCATAAACTTTGCAGCAACAACAGGTGTTGTACTTGCCGGTTTTAAAAGAACTGTATTTCCTGCGACAAGTGCCGCTGATGTCATTCCAGCCATAATTGCAAACGCAAAGTTCCAAGGAGAGATAACAACACCTACTCCAAGAGGAATATAGGAAAGACGATTGTTCTCGATCTTCCGACTTTCAATTGGATACCCTTTTGTGAGTTCAATCATTTGACGTCCATAGTATTCTAAGAAGTCAATCGCTTCAGCAGTGTCTGCATCAGCTTCATTCCATGGCTTTCCCGCTTCATAAACAAGATAAGCAGAGAACTCATGTTTACGTCGTCTCACAATTGCTGCGACTTTAAATAATATATCTGCACGCACCTCTGGATCCCACTTTTTCCATGTTTGAAAAGTCTTAACTGCCACTTGCATAGCTTTTTCTGCTAAATCTTTGCTTGCCTTAGAAACTGTTCCAACTACCTCGGAAATATGCGCTGGATTAACCGAAATAATTTTCTCTTCCGTTGATATTTTTTCATTTCCGATAACTAAGTCGTACTCTTTTCCTAACTCACTTTTCACTTGATTTAATGCTTTCTTAAAATCTCGAACATTCTCCTCAAGAGTGAAATCTGTAAAAGGCTCATGTTTGTACGGTACTGACATAGCAATCGACTCCTTTTTATCCATATCGTCTACACTTTCCTAATTTCCAGATTCATTCCATGATTTTTTAATCAATAATTTTTATTACAGGCTTAGGAATAAGCAGGCAATGTTTACAATAGCGTCTGCGCAAATTTCAAATTATCCTTCCCAAATGACAGAACTTGTAATGAATGGTCTCAAAACAAAAGGGTCTGACCGCTAGTATACAATTTATGGCGTGTAATAAAATCGACCTCCATATATTGTTAGAAACTAGTCGCAATCAGACCCTGTTACGTCACTCTCATTTGATCACTTACTATTATATATGCGAAACTTCCAAGTTATATTATGAATTCTTGCCTGCATCAGCAGGATAGACAATGCCCATCTCTTTTCGAGCTTCCTCTAGAATATTTGCAGTGATTAACGATCTCTCATATGAATTAATTGATGATTCAAATTGATTATTAGTAAGTAAGGTAATAAACTCCTTGACCTCATAGTACATGGAATTACTCTCTTGAGACTGGCTAATATCTTCAACCGATCCATCCTTATACCTTATTTCAACTTTTTCAGGACTATGAATTTTATCAATTAGAATGCTCCCATTTTCTCCTTGGATTTCAGAAGGAACGTACGAATTGGTAATTTTAGAATACATGATAACTGCATCCATCTCTTCATATTGTAAGATCATGCTGCCTTCGCCATCTACACCAGAATCTAACTTGTAACAACGTCCCGCTACATTGTTTGGTTCACCAAACAAAACAACAAGTGGATGGACAGCATAAATACCAATATCCAATAACGAACCATTTGAAAATTGTGGATCAAAAGCATTTAAAACTTCCCCTTGTTTATAACGATCATACCTAGACGAATATTGACAATAACTCGCAAAATAACGACGAACTTTGCCGATTTTATGTAGGTGATCTTGGATTGTTTTAAAATTCGGAAGGAAAGTTGTTTTTAGAGCTTCCATTAATAAAACATTATTTTCGCGCGCACATTTGACCATTGCTTCTACTTCTAGAGTATTTGATGCAAATGGTTTTTCGCAAAGAACATGTTTGCCCTTTTTCATCATTAGAATAGCTTGACTTGCGTGAAACGAATTAGGACTGGCAATATATACTGCATCAAACTCCTTACTTTTAGCCATTTCCTCTAAGTTTGTAAATGTAACATCGACTTCAAACTTTTCAGCAAAATCCTTTGCCTGTTTTTCTGTCCGCGAGTACACAGCTGTTAAAGAAAAGCTATCTACATTTCTTGCCGCTTCAATAAAACTTTCTGTAATCCAATTTGTTCCGATTATTCCAAACCGTATCATTCTAAATCCCTCCAACTTTTGTGGTGCTGTTTCTTCAACTTTAACTGGTAACAAAATCGTCATAGAGTTCCAAATTCGGTACACTTTTGATATGTAATGAGCCTATATGTGACTAATAATTTTTCGACTATCTATACTATTATAGCATTTACTTTTAGAGGTTGTTCTAGGTAAAACTACTTTTTGCAAATCTATTTGTAAGTCCATTTTCAACTACGTTAAGTAGTTCTCGCTTGATCATTTGTTATTATTAACTCCAGACAAAAAGCCCCGTACAGATCTCATAAACTGTTACGGAGCCACTCTTTTATTTCGATGTTGCTGCAGCAATTTCTATTTCTACATCACTACGTCCTTTTTCTAATTCAATCTTCCAGTCTCTTCCAACGGTTAATCCTAAGTACTTCTCGTCACTAGGATCAATCAATTCCGCTTGCTTATATTTTTCAAACCACCAATATTTAGCCAACACATAATAACTTACTCCACCTATTATGAAGCCAACGATAAACGAATAAGTTGGGAAAAATAATGCAATTCCCCCACCAATAACCCAAGAGAAATACCCAGCGAGATTCACACCATTCATGTATTTATATTGCCCTTCGCTTTCGTATAAATCTGGGACATTAACTCTGCGCTTTCGAAGTAAATAATAGTCAGAAATTAAGATGCCAACAATAGCTGAAAGTACTGCAGCAATAATCAATAACATATCAATAATAATGCCAAATAAACTCCATGGTTGAACTGCAATTCCAATAACACCTGCACCGATTACCCCGACCCCAAAAGGTACCTTTGGTCCTCCGACATTTGAAAATACAACTGCAGCTGGAATAAGATTAGCAGATATATTCGTTGACCACTGCGCGAGTACTATCATCAATAATAGAACTCCTAATATCACCCCACTTGCTGATTGTTGCAACGCAACAACTGGATCATAATCTGATACAGCAATATAGGAAACGGCACCAATCACCACCATAAACGTTTGAACAATTGGGTACGCAATTAAGTTCCCTGCAACTTGTGCTTTGTTTCGTTTAAACCAATTTCTTTCAAGCTTTGGAGCTTTTACAAACCTAGAAATTGAAGGCATATCAGAAGCTAGTGTACCCCAAAATCCCATATTCGCCATAACGACAACCATGAAGGCTGTGAATGCAGCTCCACCAGTAGCTGGATTTTCCACCCAGGTCCAGACTTCACGACCATTTTGTAGGGCTTGATCAGAAAGAGTCATGTACATCCAACCAGAAATAATGATTATTACAGGCGCTGCTAAATCGGCAAACCGCTCAACTGCC
Source organism: Halalkalibacter lacteus (assembly GCF_036663595.1). Taxonomy (NCBI): domain Bacteria; kingdom Bacillati; phylum Bacillota; class Bacilli; order Caryophanales; family Bacillaceae; genus Halalkalibacter; species Halalkalibacter lacteus. Next base: position 28,483 of record NZ_JAWRVL010000009.1, on the reverse strand, counting down.
TTGATCCCAAGAGCTGTGTTCAATACTTGAAGAGAAGCAAAAATGAGAAAACAAACAAACCAATTATCAAAACCGGAAATTGTCGCTAAAATGGCATTCATTGCAGTTGCCCCAAAGAACGTATTCACTCCAAACCAACAAGATGCCACTAAGCCACGTACGACAGAAGGCATATGAGTACCAACCGTACCAAATGGAGCTCTCATATAAACTGGAAATGATAGACCATGCTCTACACCTATATCACCTGTTAAGGTCATTAAGAGCCCAAGCGCGACGCATGCGATCACTGTTGCTAAAATTACCCATCCTAAGGATAAACTTTGTACACCAGAGCCACCAATTGCAAATGCCGCCAATACGACCGCCATACCGACCCAGATAAATGCAAAACCTAATGAACCTACTTTCTTACCGTTTTGAGTAATTGGCAACAGATCAGGAGACTTCAAAAATTGATTTTTGTTACTCATTAGGATCCCCTTTCGACTTTTAAATGTCAGTCACCTTCTACGCTACTATTTTCAGCTACTTTGGTGATCTAGTAGTCACCTCCATGATCACCAACACTAATAACCTGATTTATCTAAATATTAAAACTATAATACTTTCATTTCGGAATAAATGCACTATACAAAGTGTTAAATGATTTGCTCATTATTTTAACAACTGTGTTTGATCATAAGCAAACTTCTTCTAAATCCCCTTCATTGTGACACTTAATGCACGTTCCTGCTTATTTCATGTGAGTTTTCTTACTGTACTTATTATGATTGTCATTCCCACAAAAAAGGATAGCTACAAAGGTCAACCTTGACCTTTGTAGCTATCCTCAAAATAAAACTGAATATGTTTCTTTATACCATCGCTTCCTCTTCTTCTTTCTTAAAGAATGTCTTCATTGCATGATACACATCGCCTTTTTCTTTTAGTATATGATGGCGAAAGCGAATATCATCAATATTTTTATAAGCACTCATAAGGGTCGAATGACGGCTATATTGATTCACTTCTCCATATCCAAACATACTTGAAACATTCATAAGTTGTTCAACGAGTTTTAAACAGCGAGCATTGTCAGATGTAAGGTTATCACCATCAGAAAAATGGAACGGATAAATGTTGTAACGTTTCGGATCATATTTTCCATCAATGACTTCTAGTGCCTTACGATAAGCAGATGAACAAATCGTTCCGCCACTTTCCCCTTTCGAGAAGAAATCTTCTTCAGAAACAACTTTTGCTTCCGTATGATGAGCAATAAATTCAATATCAACGGTTTCATATTTTGTTCGTAAGAAACGAGTCATCCAAAAGAAGAAACTTCGTGCCATGTATTTTTCCCATCTTCCCATACTGCCACTTGTATCCATCATCGCGATTACTACTGCTTTTGATTCTGGTTTCGTTACTTCATTCCACGTTTTAAAACGAAGATCATCGTTATAGATTGGGATTAAACCCGGTCTACCTTCTAAAGCATTTCTTTTTATAGCGGAAAGAATGGTTCTTCGTTTATCAATATTTCCCATTAACCCTTTTTTACGAATATCATTAAAATCAATGTCTTCGATCAGAATCTCATTTTCTTCTTTCTTTTGTAGATTAGGTAACTCCAACTCTGAAAAAAGCATTTCTTGTAATTCCATAATGGATACTTCTGCTTCTGAATAATCCTCTCCAGCTTGATCACCAGGCCCTTTTCCCTTTCCAGGACCTTGTTGCTTCTGAGCATTGGGATCTCTCGCTACAACATCCCCTACCTTACTCTCTCCTTCACCCTGGCCGACATGTTTATTTTTATCATAATTATAACGGATTTTGTATTCATCTAGAGAACGAATCGGAATACGAATCACATCTCGACCGTTTGACATGACAATATTTTCTTCACTAACAAGATCAGGTAAATTCTTTTTTATCGCTTCTTGTACTTTTTCCTGATGGCGTCTCTGGTCTTGATAACCTTTTCGGTGAAGAGACCAGTTTTCCTGTGACACGACAAATTGACGTTGATTGTTTTTCGTCATGTGATTCCCCTCCCTTTGTATTCTTATAACATCATTCGTATTTTCACATGTAAAAAGTTCATCGATCTTTTCTTTTTCACACTTTGTAAGAACTTTGCATACTATGGTCTCGAGTCATGTGTTGATTTTGAGCCTCTAATAAAAATGGCTTACTTTATCCTATGCAGACAGGGAGGAGAGTTGCTAATAAATTCTGACAAATCTTTTATTTTAAAAATGGACAAGCAAAATAGAAAAGCTATTTATTGCTCTCACTCATTAGGGAATGTCCATATGAACGGTGTTACGCTTAGAAAAACAGATGATTTATTACCGCTAACGCTAAATATATAATATCTATGGAAAATGAAAAGCTAGTTACATTTTATAACTAGCTATTTATATTAGACTAATTATATGGGCAAAATTGATTTTTATACAAAAATAAAGAAGGATCTGTCCTAGACTAGGTAACACAAAACAAGCTTACAAACGCTATGTTTTGTGTGCTAGTGGACAAATCCTTCAAATTCGTCATCCTTCTATTTTCATCTCATTAAACCCGCTTCTTGAATTGGCCAGAAACGCCAATCTACTTTGCCAACTATTTGCTCATTCGCAATAAAACCAAGTCTACGGCTATCTAAACTATTCGGACGGTTGTCACCTAGGACCAAAACATTACCTGGTGGAACAACTTCTGGAATCGCAAAATCATTCGTATATAGACCCCATTCATGGTCTGCAACTCTTTGTTCTAAAAATGGTTCTTCAACTGGTTTATCATTGATATACAAAATATCATCCTTGTAAAAAACGGTTTCTCCAGGGAGACCGATTACCCTCTTTATATAATCTTCTTCTTCATTTGCATGAAACACAACTAAATCAAATCGATCTGGTTCTGAGAAGCCATAACCAATCTTGTTGACGATAAATCGTTCACCATCATAAACATTAGGTGTCATTGACTCACCTTGGACTTCATAGCTCGTAAATAAAAACGTGCGAATTAAGACCGCAAAAATAATAGCTATTATAAATGCCTTTCCCCATTCCATCCATTCATCGTTTTTCGTTTCCACATTTTTTCCTCCGGCTACCCTTTCCTTCAATTTACCAAAGATTTGTAACAACGACAAGTCTGTTATGTGATAAAACGATGGTTTGACTAAACGAAAAGAAGCAGCCTTCCTTTGAAAGAAAGGCTGCCACTCTTGCTTATGGATTCTGAATGTATAAATGAAAGTCTACTCAAGGGTGGCAATGGCTCACACGTTGCGCGTCAGACGATTATTCCCCACTTGGCGTCTGACTTAAAAAAGGCAGCGGTTCTGTTCATTGCTTCTAAGAAAAAGACCGCTTTGCAGTTTTTCTTATCTATTTAAGAGACTTCCTACATACCGAAGAAGTTCATTAGCCGATACTGAATTATATCCATGTTCATCAATTAATCTAGCAATGACTTCATTGACTTTCTTGAGTTGCGACTCATCTGGAGTTTTTGAGGACGTTGTAATTTTCACAATATCCTTTAGATCAGCAAATAGCTTCTTTTGAATCGCTTCACGTAAACGTTCATGAGAATTATAATCAAACTTCTTTCCTTTACGTGCATATGCAGAGATTCGAATTAAGATCTCTTCACGGAACGCTTTTTTAGCGTTTTCTGAAATCCCTATCTGCTCCTCAATGGAACGCATAAGTTTTTCATCTGGTGTCATCTCCTCACCAGTTAGAGGATCACGAAGCTTATTTTTGTTGCAATATGCTTCAACATTATCAAGATAGTTATCCATTAACGTCTTAGCAGATTCATCATATGAATAAACAAAAGCTTTCTGTACTTCTTTCTTTGCAATCGAATCATATTCTTTTCGTGCAATCGAAATAAAGTCCATGTAACGTTCACGATCATCTTTTGAGATAGAAGCATGTTCGCTTAACCCTTCTTTAATCGAACGCAAGACATCAAGCGCATTAATCGATGTTAACTGTTTACGTATGATTGCAGAAGAAATACGGTTAATTACGTAACGCGGATCAATCCCGCTCATGCCCTCATCTGGGTCTTCATTTTTCAATTCTACTACATCTTGAGAATTAAACCCTTCAACACTCTCTCCGTCATAAAGACGCATTTTCTTCAGTAGATCTACTCCCTGTTTTGCAGGCTCTTTCAAGCGCGTTAAAATGGTAAAGATAGCTGCCACTTTTAATGCATGTGGTGCAATATGAACATTGGGAAGATCACTATCTTGAATCATTTTCTTATAGATTCTCTCTTCTTCACTCACTTTTAAGTTGTATGGAACTTTCATGACAATAATACGTGAGTGCAAGGCTTCATTCTTTTTATTGGAGATAAATGATTTATATTCAGATTCATTTGTATGGGCTACAATGAGCTCATCAGCACTAATTAAAGCAAATCTACCAGCTTTAAAGTTTCCTTCTTGTGTAAGAGAAAGCAAATGCCATAGAAATTTCTCATCGCATTTCAACATTTCTTGAAACTCCATCATCCCTCGGTTTGCTTTGTTTAATTCCCCATCAAATCGGTACGCTCTAGGATCTGACTCCGAACCATATTCAGCAATTGTCGAGAAATCAATACTTCCTGTTAAATCGGCAATGTCTTGTGACTTTGGATCTGATGGACTAAATGTCCCAATCCCAGTACGTTTATCTTCTGAGAAGAAAATTCTTTCTACTAACACATCTTCAATTCGACCACCATACTCTTCTTCCACACGCATCATATTTAATGGCGATAGATTGCCTTCAATTTTAATGCCATATTCATCTTGGAAATCCTTGCGCAAGTGATTAGGAATTAAATGAAGTGGATCCTCATGCATTGGACAGCCTTTAATAGCAAAAACAGCCCCATTATCCGTTTTTGAGTATTGTTCTAATCCCCTCTTTAACATCGTTACTAAAGTTGATTTCCCCCCGCTAACAGGACCCATTAACAATAATATTCTCTTTCTTACATCGAGCCTTTTCGCAGCTGAGTGAAAATATTCCTCAACTAGTTTTTCAAGTGATTCTTCTACACCATACAGTTGATCCTTGAAAAAGGAATATTCCTTGTTCCCGTTCACTTCCTCCACCCCAGCATCTTTAATCATATTATAAACACGGGAGTGAGCGGTTTGTGCAACCAGGGGTTTCTCTTTCAACATTTCCAAATAGTCAGCAAAAGTTCCTTCCCATTTCAAACGTTCTTCTTCTTCTCTGAAATTTTCGATTTTTTTTAGTATCGTCATTTACTGTACCTCCATCCTCGTGTTCAAGAGCGAGATTAGTAAAACATATGCAAAACAGGAAGTGAACATGCATCCGATTTCTATTTTCTTCTTTTAGAAATTGTTACAAAAGGTCCTTTCCTCCTTTTGTAACAACCTTTAAGCAATGAAAGTAGCAAATAATGATTGCCATGGTTCTCCCCTACTTAGTGACGGTTTCACTTAGAACTTTTCTAGCTAAGGAGCCATTGCACAATTCTTTTTTGAAACACACTTTTGCTAACTCTTTTTAAAATCGCTTCCCTGCTGTTTCCATCACCACAAAAACAAATTTGGTGGTACAATAACAAATGAATAAACTGAAATGAGTGTGTGTATCTATGTTAAGATCAAGTACCGGTTGGATTTTTATCATTTTCACCTTCATTGCTTTTACGTTTTTATTAATGGAGGTTACAGCAGAAGTACAAGAAGTTAGAACGTTATCAGAGGTTTTAAACGAGCGTGTAGATTTAGAGGAAATAGTAGTTTCGAAAAATAGTATGATTTACGACCGTAACGGTGACGTAGTCAGTGAAGTTTTTCGCGATGCGAATCGTATTTATTTACCCTATGAAGAGATTCCAACTGTCATCATTGATGCGTTTATTGCAACAGAAGACCAACGTTTTTATGAACATAAGGGCTATGATGCAATTGGCATTGCACGCGCACTTTTGCAAAATGCTAGACAAGATAGCATCGGAGAAGGTGGAAGTACGATGACACAACAACTCGTACGAAACCTCTTTTTAACGCATGACCAAACATATAACCGTAAGATGAGTGAAATTTTATACGCTCATGAGCTCGAAAAAAACTACTCAAAAGAAGAAATAATTGAACTTTATATAAATACCATTTACTTTAGCAACGGATTGTATGGAATCGAGGCTGCCAGTCGTTACTACTTTAATAAACCAAGCGAGAGACTGACAATTGCTGAAGCAGCATTTTTAAGTGCCGTTCCAAATAACCCTAGCCATTATGATCCATTAAAAAACAGTGAACAAACGAAGCTCCGACAAGAGTGGATTTTAAACAAAATGTTAGAATCCTCCTACGTAACAGAAGAGCAATTTGAACAAGCACTAGAAGAACCGATTACGTTAAACGTGAAACAGAAATCTGATCTATATCCAGACTACGTTACCTATATCCACCACGAATTTACAGAATTAGTAGCTGAAAGTGAAGGATTTAACGAAAAGTTAGTTCAAGCCACATCAGATGAAGCGAGGTCAAGCATTGAACAATCTTTACAAGAGAGAGTGCGTCAATTACTGTCTTCCGGAATCCACATTGAAACATCTCTCGATCCTTTTTTACAGAATTTAGCAGTTAAAGCTATTCATAGACAAGTACCTGACTCAGATGTGCAAGCTTCTGCAGTCATTCTCAATCACACTAACAACGAGATCGTAGCTATTACTGGTGGAAAAGGTCATAATAAGTTTGATTTTCATAGGGGTTTTCAAAGCCCTAGGCAACCAGGCTCTGCCATTAAACCATTGCTTGTATATGCACCGTACCTTGAAGAGTTCGATCTCTCTACTCAAAGTACGATAAATGCTGATAATGTCTGTTTTGGTGAATATTGTCCCCGGAACTATGGTGGCAGTCAGTACGGAATGGTTTCTTTAACAACAGCGTTGAAACATTCTTATAATACTCCTGCTGTTCGCATCTTGGATCAGGTTGGAGTGGACACAGCATTTCAATATGTAGAGAAATTCTCATTTTCTTCTTTAGATTCAAGAGATTATCGTTTACCATCAGCTCTTGGCGGATTAACGTATGGGGTGACGCCACTAGAACTAACGAGCGCTTATACAACTTTTGCAAATGATGGCACATATAGTCCGTCTTATGGTATCCGCAACGTTACTGATCAAGATGGAACTATTCTTTATAGTTGGGAAAAGAATCAAGTTGACGTATGGAGTAAAGGAACTAATGACCAAATGCGTTCCCTCTTATCAGAAGTAATGAAAGGCGGTACTGCTAGAAGGGCTCAAGTATCAGCACCCTATTCAGGAGGAAAAACAGGCACAACCAATAATTATTATGATTTATGGTTTGTTGGACTAACGGATGAATATACAACAGGTGTATGGGTAGGAAGAGACAAGCAATCAAGTATTGCTCACCTCAATGACAAAGCTCCACATTTACTCATTTGGCAGGAATTGATGAAATAAGAAAGACGGCTGCGCCGTCTTTCTTATTTGCAATGAGTAGAGCTTTTTTTAAAAAGTGTAACGACAAGTAGGTAACAGTAGTCCGACGCGCAACGTGTGGAGCCATTGCCACCCTTGAGTAGTATTTCATACTTCATTGAATTCACTCAATTTTTACATTTCTAAAAAACCAAAAGGACCTGCCAAAACCGGGCAGGTTCTTTTGATTTTAAAGTGGTAAGCTTGCCATGAAGCTGTTGTAGAGCTTGACGAGGGCAAGTACAATAGCTAATAGAAATGCACTCCAAAAGATCACCTGGAAAAGGATAAGGCCGATTAACCCTGAGAGGCTAAACGTTGTCCTTACTTTATAAACTAGAAATACAAAATAACTTAAACTCGCAACAAGAAATAGCACGACAACGAACAAAATGTATTGAGCTAAGAGAATTGTTAGGACACTCGCAACTAAATAAATCCAAGTGCCTATTCTAACTTTATTTAATTCATTTCCTTCTTCATCTTTTGAGAAGAAGAGCATGGAAAGCTCAATCGTTGTATCAGCTATTAACTTTAACGCTGAGAACACCATAAAGAAAAATAATAGCAATAAAAAAAGTAAAGTCAGCTTGATTTCACTTTCGGAAATAAATTCTCTCATCCCACTATAAATACCTAAGTCGACTAATTTCCCAAGAATAAACCCTTGAACAAAAATAGCAAAAGCGAGACTGAACAATAATATTGATATAAGTGGGAAATGACTTGTAATATACCGATTTGACAACTTAAACGTCTCCTATCTCTTCAACGATAACGTTTTATTTCTTTCTACATTCACGTAACTTTCATTTCTTTCTTACTCAGTTTGTTTTATAATGGGATTATGCTTTGACAAGGAGGAATAAATATGGGTACTTTGCTCATCCTTGGTGTTAGTATTGTTTTCTTTGTTGCTATTTTCACAGCAGGTTACGAAGACAATCCACACAAGAACTAATTAAGAGCCTCTTTTATTACTTAAAAATCGACCATTCTCTCCGGAGGTGGTCGATTTTTTCTCCATTGCTTCAATGGTTGTCCCAAGAAGTTCCCTTTTTTGATCAACCTTTTAAGTTAAACCTGGAAATCTTTGTTGACGGATTGCTTCATAAATCACAATAGCTGCCGTATTTGATAAATTAAGTGAACGAATCTTATCTGTTTGTGGAATCCGAAAACATTGCTCTACATTCTTTTCAATAATTTCTTGTGGCAAACCTGTTGTTTCCCTACCAAAAACAAAAAAATGATCGATTTCATTATTTGAGTAATCAAAATCACTATAGTTTTTCGTTCCGACAGTCTCTATAAAATAAAAAGCACCTTCGCTATACGTTTCAAATAACTCATCAATGGAGTCATAATAATGAATAGCTACACTTGGCCAGTAATCGCAACCAGCTCGCTTTAGCATCTTATCGTCTGTCGAGAAGCCGAGTGGACGAATTAAATGCAGCGTTGTGTTAGTTCCGGCACATGTTCTAGCTATATTACCAGTATTGGCTGGAATCTCTGGCTGATAAAGCACGATATGTAATCCCACGTGCACACACCTCTATTTCTTATTAATTCTACGACAAAAATCATTATACCACCTACTTTTAAAAGAAGAAACGTTAAAAGAGGATGACCATAATTAGACATCCCCTTTAAACAAACTCTTTATAGTACAATATGAAAAAATTTATACTTAATATTTGGAGTATATGCCGTTGAGTCCTCGTACTTCCAATAACGCATTCGGCTGTTGGCTGTTTGTGCATTAACTAGTGGTTCACCATTTGCATCTTTGGCGACTACAATCGTTGTATGTTGCCACGTGCCATCTCCATCAAAGTCATAGCAAATAACATCACCTGGCTCCAGGTCTGATGCGCTCTCCATCTCTTCGCCTCGCAAGCCACTTTGCGCACCACTCAAATACCAACGCATAGCGTTCGCCACTGACCAGCTGTAACTCCAATTATTGGAGCGAAACCACCAACCTTTCGAACGATCATGATGCCCTGTCATTTGTGCTCCACCTGCATGTAAACATTGAGAAATAAAATTCGTACAATTATTGGTAAACTTCCGGTATACTGGATTGTAGTCGTCCCACCACCTTTCGGCATACCGCACCGCCTCTCGTCTATTGTAAGCACGTATACTTCTGTTACTCTCTATATCTTTCATACTTAATTCAATTGTAGCACCTCGTTCTATCTCTTTGGGCTCACAAATCATATCATCAACTAGTGCTCCTTTTAGGAAAATGGCTCTCCTGTTCTCAACCTCTTCTTCGATGTACAATTGATCTTTAAGATGAATTAAGTATTCACTTCGCTGGCGATAATCGATATACTGCTGATTCCTAAAGGTGGACGTACGCATAACATCGCCTACAACAAATGAACGGACAATTTCAGCTCCTCTAGCTTTATGCATGTTCAATTTTTTTTCAACTGATGAATCTACCTTATTCTCTCCTCTTTGATCTTGAACAAACTGACCGTTTCTTTCTTCAATACGTTGATGCAATTTCTTTACAATTTTTTCATCCATTCTACATTCTCCTTTCTCCTATATCAACATATGCCAATCAGCTTGTATGACATGAAATAATAAGAAAGAGAGCATCCAAAAAGGTAAAACACAACCCTTTGGACACTCTCTTAAGTTATTCCCTTAGGAAATTTTTTCAATTGCCCCTTCTAAACTTAGAAGGATCTCTTTTTTATCTAATCCTCCGCCATATCCTACCATACTCCCATTACTTCCAATCACACGATGGCACGGAATAATGATAGGAATCGGATTTTGGTTATTAGCTCCACCAATTGCTCGAACCGCTTTTGGAGCTCCTATCTTTTGTGCTATTTCTTTATAAGACTTTGTTTCTCCATATTCAATCTCTTTCAACGTATTCCACACTTTTTTCTGAAATTCAGTTCCACATAAATCAAGTGGAACATCAAACATGCTTCTTTCTCCAGAAAAATAATCTTCTAACTGTTTACAAATTGGCTGCAACGTATCTTTACAACGAATCACTTCACCTTTTCGTCCTTGCTTTTTTAACCAAGCTTTTAATGAAGCCATACACTTAGTTAATTCTCCAAAATGAATGTGACAAACGCCTTTTTCAGTTGCAACGACGGTAAGAGTGCCTAGGGGACTATTCATTTCATCGACATAATGGGTTAAATGCGTTGTCATATAATCCCTTCCTTCCGATTGTCCAATCTTTTCCTTATCTTACATGACAGAAACAAGATTCGCTCATTTCTCAATCCTTGTTTTTAAGTAAATCCAGTCCTTTATCGATCTCTCGAAGAACTTTCGCGTCTGTTTCTGTATTTTTCACTTGAATCAGTAGGTTTTCCTCTTCTTTACTCCCAATTACTCCAATCGCCCAAGCTGCTGTCCCTCTAATAACCGGTCGTGGATCTTTCCTTAAAAGAGTTATTAACTCTGGTAATGCCTTTTGATCTTTAAAGTGTGCTAACGCTATAATTGCATTGCGTTGAATAGGCTTTTTTCCTCGCCAAGAGCCAGACACATGACTAAATCGCTCTTTAAATTCACGATTACTCATCGTCAAAAGTGGAATTAATTTTGGTTTCGCGATCTCTGGATCAGGTTCCATTTCTAAATGATTATGGAAGTCTTTCCCTTTATTTTCTGGACAAACTTGTTGGCACGTATCACAGCCATATAATCGATTCCCTAGCTTTTTTCGATACTGATCAGGAAGAAAATCCTTTGTCTGTGTTAAAAAAGCTATACATTTTGAAGAGTCTAATTGTCCCCCTTGGATTAAAGCACCAGTTGGGCAAGCATCCACACACTTGTTGCACGTTCCACACTGTTCAGTTACTTTGCTATCTGGTTCAAAAGAGATCGTAGTTACCAGTTCTCCTAAGTAAACATAACTTCCAAATTCAGGCGTAATGATCGCGCAATTCTTCCCACTCCAACCTATCCCCGCGCGTTCAGCCACAGCCCGATCCGATAGTTCCCCAGTGTCGACCATTGAAATCGTTCTAGCTTCTGGTACTCTCTCCTGTAAAAACTGTTCTAAATTCTTAAGTCGATCTCGCAAAACATCGTGATAATCCTTTCCCCATGATGCCCGACAGAAGATCCCTCTTCGTTCTTCGCGGGTGTTTTTAGGAGGATTGGTCATCTTCGATGGATATGCAAGAGCAATCGAAATAATCGTTCTTGCTCCTTGTAACAACTTATCAGGTTGTACTCGCTTCTCTATATCAGGCTCCTCGAAACCAGACTGAAACCCTAGTTCTTGTTGAGTAAGAAGCCGATCTTTTAATTGTAAAAATGGGTCTGCTGAGGCAAAACCAATTTTATCGACTCCTATTGTTTTACTGTATGCAATGAGCTCATCTTTTAATTGGGCTAGTGTCATGGTCGATCACCTTTCTTCTTTCTTTTCCTACTTATGTGCTACAATAAAATGACAGATTATAACAGGAGGATCTAACGATGGTCAATATATTAATTGATAAATCCATTTCATCTCGTGTGCCTGCATTTAAAGTAGGGGTTATCCTCTACCATGATATCGTGATTAGTGATTCACCTCAAATGTTAAAAGGCAGATTACAATTTTTTCAAGAAACGTTAAGAGTTGAATTAGAATCGAAGGAATTGACCGATTATAAAGGGATTTCTGAGTGGCGCCAAACATTTAAATCTCTTCAAATGAATCCCGGAAGATACCGGCCATCTCATGAGGCTCTATTTTGCCGTGTGAAAAAGGGACACCCTCTACCACTTGTGCAGTCTGCGGTTGACTTAAATACGTTCTTCTCATTAGAATATGTGATCCCGCTAGGTATTTACGATTTAGCTTCATTAACAGGTGATATTACCTTCAGACTTGGTCAAGAAAACGAGTCATATGAAGGGGTGAATGGACGTGTAAATGATATGAGCGGTAAGCTAGTAAGTGCAGATTATCAAGGTGCTTTTGGCAGTCCTATTGTCGATTCCATTAGGTCAAACGTGACAACTAATACAACTTCAGCTCTCCACCTATACTACATACGTCCTTCTATGAACACAGAAGAAGCGAATGAGCTAATCAAAGCGGCAGGAACGATGTTTACACAAATCCATGGTGGAAGTTTTATCCATAAAGTTGTCACTTCTTAAAAGAAAAATTTAGTTTATAATATTGGTGAATTGGGAAATAGTAAACTGCAGATAATCCAAGGAGGTCACCACATTATGAGTCAAGATAAAGTATCGTTAATCTTAAATAAGCAAATAGCTAACTGGAGTGTTTTGTTTACTAAATTACACAATTACCATTGGTATGTAAAAGGGCCTGCATTTTTCACACTTCATGATAAGTTTGAAGAATTGTATAACGAGGCAGCAACTCATATTGACGAATTAGCAGAACGTCTTCTTGCTTTAAAAGGTCACCCTGTTGCAACAATGAAAGAATTTCTTGAAACAGCATCAGTAAAAGAAGCAAGCGGGAACCAGGATGCAGAATCAATGGTAGGTGAACTTGTCGAAGATTTCACTACTTTAATAGATGAGTTAAAAGAAGGAATGGAAGCGGCTGATTCTCTTGGTGACGAAACAACAGCAGATATGTTACTTGCCATTCACCAATCCCTAGAGAAACACAACTGGATGTTACGGTCTTTTCTTAAATAATTAAAACAGAGGTTGATCAAAAAGGGGAAAAGCATCCCTTTTTGATCAACCTCTTTAATACATCATCCGACCAAACGGACCGTCCTCAATCACGATATCTTGAACATCATATACTGAAATCGGAAAATAAGGGAACCCATATACATAGGGGAGCAATTCGTACAGTTGAAAATAGATGATCAGAGCTTTGTCGGCAATATAATAATATTGATTTGGTGCTATTCCTGTAAAATCCGATAATAAAGGCAGATCGCGTGACGTAATTTGCTCTTTTATTAACTCATTTAGTCGTTGTTGATAATGACTATTTGGTTTAAACAGTTCCTTTAATGAATAGACTTGACCTGTTTTCACATCCATCGTTAAGGAACGTTGAATCGTTATTCCATGAGCCCCTCCAGAGAAAGAGTAATGACTATTGGTTAAACTAACTATATCCCTCTGATTGTTTTTCATCTCAAAACCACCAGTAATCGTCGTTTGCAGATTTTCCTCGTAACCTTGCTTTCGAATCATCATCTTCACTTGCTTCATAATTCGTGCATTCAAGTGTTGCTCAATTTGAGGATTTTCAAGACCTGCCAACTCAGGGTAATATATATCTAAACGAGGTTGAATAATATGACGTGAGATAATACCAACCGGTAATTGTGTTGTATTCATCTTTATCCTCCTCTCATAAAGATGTATATGATCATCCCTCTCTGTTTAGTTTCAATTAGTGAAAAAAAGAGGATGAAAACGTAATAGACACGCCTTCACCCTCTTTTCATCTTTATTCTCCCTCAGGAGTGAAGCTCCTTTTAGCAAATTCTTCATCTAACATAAAGAATGCATTGCTGTCATCTTTAATCCGTTTCAACTTTTGAATAATGCTATCAAACATGTCTTCTTCTTCCACTTGTTCTTCAATGAACCATTTTAAGAAAGACATCGTAGCATGTTCCCGGTCATCTAAAGCCAAATCTGATAAATGGTAGATTCTCTTCGTCACTTCTTTCTCTTGTTCTAATGCTTTTTCAAATGCATTTAGAACCGACGAGAACGTATTGTTAGGCTCATCTACTGACTTGATCGTTGCTCTTTCTCCAAGTGCATTAATAAAGTTGTAAAACTTCATTGCATGAAACCGTTCTTCCTCTGCTTGAACGAGAAAAAAGTTAGCAAATCCATCTAAACTTTCTTCTGAACAATAAGCAGCCATTGCCAAATAAGAATGCGCTGCATAAAATTCAAAATTCATTTGTTCATTTAAAGCATTCAACAACTTTTCTTTAACCATAGAAATTCCTCACTTTCTGTACATCCATATTATAGCATTCCCTTATTTACGATGTCTTGAAATAACTATTTCTATTCTTTGTATCGGTGCAAAGCAATATTTCCTTTTCGTTGTTTTTTCTCCTCCAAAATTCGACGGTTATTTTATTCCCCTTATGATAGATAATGAAACATTTGGAGGCGATTACAATAATTAGACGACTAAATGCCAATGACTATACGTGTTGCATCAGATTAGTAAAAGAACGTCCAGCTGAAAATTTATTTATTATTGAGTAACCTACTGAAACAACCACGCTTGATATAACAACAAAAAAGAAGAGACAAAAATCAATGTGATTTACGTCTCCATTTATTGCGATGATTAGAATTTTCTCCCTCTGTTCCGAAGCCGTTAGTCTCTTTACACTCTCTTTTCTTTGAACTACTTAGCCTTCACCTGTCATTTCTAAGTCATCAATTCGTTTTTCTACATAGCGCATGTCTTTTCGGGCATTAAAACGCTCTGTTTTCTCCATTTTAACAGCGACATTATAACTTGGTATTTTTGCTAATTTCTCATATACCCCCTTAGGAAGTAAGAAGTTTCCTTCTGGGAAATGCATTTCTAAATTTCCACGTGCAATATCTACGAATTTAGCGTTTCCTGTAAACACACCATGTTGGTTGTAGACGACAACCGACTCACGTTCTGTAATACAAAGATCCTTAGCATCATCTGAATTCATAAGTACATCATACCGGCTAGCCTCATTAAATGGATCATGCTCACTGTAAACCATGGAGTTAAATTGCTTTCCGCGTCTAGTCGTCACATAGAAATCTCCAGCTACTTTGTTTAGATCTGGTATATCAACCGGAATTAAGTTGCCTTTGCCATCAGGAGTTGGACAAATCCCATCCTCACATAACCAGGCTCCACCCCACTGGAACACATCGCCTTGTGTTTTCAAATATTGTACACCATCATAGTTCGGATTTGCTAATGCAATTTCATCACGAATTGCTTGGCCATCTTTAAAATCTACTAAGTGAGCTTCCTTGGGGTTCACACGTTTTGCAAGATCAATATAAATTTCCCATTCTGAACGAGCTTCTTCAACGATTTGCTTATTGCCTTCAATTTGTGGAGAAAAATAAACCATCCGCTCAGTAGATGTTGATGTTCCACCACCATCTTGCTCATATCGCGTTTTTGCAGGAAGAACAATAACAGCTTCTTTCGCATCAACAAGTGTCGATGTATTGAAAATTATATCTTGATGGACACGAATCTCGAGTTCAGATAACGCTTTTTCGATAAAGGTAGGATCTGGCATCGTTTCAAGGAAGTTCCCACCAGATAAATAGTACATTTTAATTTTACGCTCATGATTATCTGGCAATAAGCAATTTTCAAGAGTTACCCCTAGTACGTCCCCTTGCCACTTCGGAATGTCAAAGTTCCAAATCTTCTCCATTCGCTCGATATTATTCGGTTCAAAATCTCCTCCAGGAAGGACAAATGGATCTGCTCCCATTTCACCACTCCCTTGTACACTTGAGTGACCACGAATTGGCATCACACCACAGTTTTCTCTTCCTAAGAAACCGCGAAGCAATGCTAGATTCGCAACTTGAGAGATATTATCAGAGGCAAAAGTATGCATCGTTAGGCCTAGTGACCAAATAAATACACCTGATTTACTATGGGCTAGTAACTCAGCTAACTCCCCAATTCTTTCTTTTGATACACCAGCAGACTCAATAATTGCATCCCAAGATTGCTCTTGAACTTTTGCTTTTAAATCCCTATAGCCGTTTACATGCTCTTGAACAAAGTTATGATCAACTGCTGATCCAGGCTTAATTTCCTCCATTTCAAACCAGTGCTTCATAATTCCGTGCATAAAGGCAATGTCTCCACCAATGTTGACTTGGTAGAAATCATCCGCAAGCTTTGTCCCAAATAAAGCTGACTCTCCAACAGAAGGAATCCAATATTTCTCCATTGCTGGTTCACGATATGGATTAATACAAATAATTTTCGTTCCTTTGCGTTTCGCTGCATACATATACTTTGTTGAAACAGGCTGGTTATTTGCTGCCACAGAACCCCAAAAGATAATGACATCTGAACCAATCCAGTCTTTGTAGTTACAGCTTGATGCCCCAATCCCCACTGAGCGCTTCAAGGCCGTTTTAGACGGTGAGTGACAAATACGAGATGCATTATCTATATTATTTGTTCCTAAAAATCTTGCAACCTTTGCCGCTACATAATACGATTCGTTCGTAATTCCTCTTGATGTTAAGAAAAATCCGTAATTTTTTGAATCTAACTTCTTCATTTTATTTGAAATCATTTCCATTGCTTGATCCCATTCAATACGTGAAAATTTTCTTTCTCCAGGTCTACGAATTAATGGATAGGGAACACGTCCTAATTCACGTAATTCTGCACTTGAATATTTCCGTAACTCAGCTATATCAGCGTGAACCATTTCTTCTTTCATCGCAGGCATTGTGTTAAGACGTAATACATTCAACCTGGTCGTACAGACGTGCGGACCAGCTAATGTTTGATCATACAAGCCAGAAACCCCTAACGCACATCCATCACAAACACCTTTTGTAATGATGTTTTTTGCATAATTTAAATTATCTTTATTATCCCAAACGACCTTCATCGTATCGCGAATATGCTTCGGCTTTACTTTCCCTAAACCAAATGGAACTTTACTTGCCCAAAGTTTAGGAGAGGGTGTACTAGGTAACTTAATCGGTCCCGTGTGTTTTGTTTTACCCATGTTGTTCACTCCCTTAATCTTACTATCTAATAGTTATGATTTAACTTATAAAAAAACCACCGTTCTTCCTCAAATATTGAGATCATAACAGTGGTTAAGTCTTCTGCATGGTTGCTACTAAGTGCCATACCAATTATTTCATTGATCTCCCGCCCTAAAGGTAAACGCTTACAATAAAGCAACATTGAAAATCGACAACAGGTTCGCCATCTCCATTCTTAAAAGTCGCAAAATTATGAATACAACTAAATACTACCTTGTTTTAACTTACTTTTCAATATGTTAGGTCGGTAAAGGACTTGAGTTTTGCTATTTCGTTACACTTGTCACTCGTAATAGAATGTGTTTATATGATAAGCATTAGAGAAACTTGATCAATTCAAAAAAAGGGGGACCAATATGACAGAACCTTTAAGTTCTATAAAATCCATCGTCAAATACAACAAAAACAAATTCACTATGCTATATGATGAAGTTGCAATTGAGTTTCCATTAACTATTTATATAAATCAAGAGGAGTTCGCCACAATGGTTTGTAGTCCAAGAGACCTTGAAGAAATGGTGATTGGTTTTTTAGCGTCAGAAGGAGTTATTCGCTTTAAAAAAGAGATTAAACAATTGACCCTAGATCCTGACCGTGGTTTCGCTTATGTAGAATTATATACAAAAGAGATAAAAAACCAGCAATATTTTTCGAAAAGATTTATTGGTTCCTGTTGCGGGAAAAGCAGACAGTTTTATTTCCAAAATGATGTTCGAACAGCAAAAACATCCATGATTACATCAACAATAACGGCTGAACAATGCATTCACTTAATGAAAAAAATGCAAGAAACAAGCCTTGTGTTTATAAATACTGGTGGCGTTCACAATGCAGCGCTTTGTACTTCTAATGAATTGATAGTTAGTCGTTCCGATATTGGTAGGCACAACGCCCTAGATAAGCTTTATGGGTACTCATTATTAAACGGTATACCCGTTAAAGATAAAGTTCTCGTATTTAGTGGACGTATTTCGTCTGAAATTATAACAAAAGCAGCCAAAATCGGTGTTGGAATCGTTTTGTCCAAATCAGCCCCTACTGATCTAGCAATTCAATTAGCTGAAGATTTGAATATTACAGCAGTTGGTTTTATACGTGGATCTTCATTTAATATTTACTCAAAACCTGAGAGAATCATCCTAGAATAGCCAAACGGCATTCATTTTATACTATAATAAAAGTAGTCAATTTCAAGGAGGTATACCATGAGCTCATGTAAATTAGATCATCCAGTAGAGGACGTAGTAAACAAATTAGAATCTCAAAAATCATTCCTATCAGCAAACATTTATTCAAAATGCCAACAGTTCCTTGAAAACAGTCCTACCCAACTAGAATTAAATGAACTATTCCACCTGCTAAAAAAATATGATTTGGCTTCTGAAGAAGAACAGCTAAGTCGCAATGAAAAATTAAGTGAACTCGTAAGTAAATAAAACAAGTAAGGTCCAATCAATGGAAGACTTATTATAAGTTTAAAAACTGAACTTATTACAGGCATAGCAGCAAGAAAAAAGCACACCATTCATTTTGATTGGTGTGCCTCTAAAGAGAAATGATATATCCTATCTTCATGAAATGAAAACCTTACCCCCCACTAACAGGAGGAATAAAAGCAACCGTATCGCCGTCTTTGACCCGTTCTTCTTCTGTAGCATAGCTTTCATTTATCGCGATCATTGTATTCGAAAGCGATGATAGTTTGTATTCTTGTAGTAACCATTCTTTCAATTCAGTAACGGTTGATCCAGCTTTATCAACTTCAATTTGGTCAACCCCGGCCTCTTCTTGGAGTTCAGCAAATAACAATATTTTAATCATCTGTTTCCTCCCCTATTTCAGGCTTTCCTTTTGGATAAGAAGTCGTTTCAAGTTGATCACCAATCCATTTTGTCCCGTCTTCCCAAAATTCTTTTTTCCAAATCGGAACAATTTGCTTGATTCTCTCCATTGCATATTCATTTGCCTCATAGGCTGCTTTTCGATGGGGAGTTGAAACACTAATGATGACGGCTATTTCTGATATATCTAAGATCCCTACTCTATGAGTAATGGCAATCATAGTTCCTGGCCATTTTTCCTCAACTTCTTTTCCAATTTGTTCTAGCATTTTAATCGCCATCGGTTTATATGCCTGATATTCCAACTTAAGCGTTCGCTTCCCGTGGGTTAACTCTCTTACCGTTCCGATGAAGGTGGCAATTGCACCACAGTCTCTTCTCGTAACTTTTGCTACCATTTCCTCGATTGATAATGGTGTGTCTTGTATATCAAATAGATGTTTCATATTCATCACTCAATTTCTGTAAAATAAATTCAACGTAACTAGATGAATCCTCCAGATCAAAAATAGGGAATTCTACCTCTGTAACTGATAAGGGCTTCCATGTAATGGCACATAGAATATTAGTTACCTCATGTAAAAGAACAACATCTTTTTCCCCTCGTAATAAGACAACTTTTGGATACTGTTCTTTTTTATATCCTTCTACAAAAATAAGATCTGGAGAAAAATGTTCATATAGTTTTAGCAGTTTTTCAAGAGACCATGATTGGTTTTTACTATGTATTTGCAAAGAGCCTCCACCCTCTACAGCTGTAATTGTTGCTCCTGCCTGTTGGTGACGCTGACTATCTTTTACCCTAATCTCGTTTTTTTGTGCAACCTGATGACCATGGTGTTTAATCGACGCAACATGCAGTCCTTGATCAGCGCTTTTCGTAATCAATTTTTCCATCAACGTCGTCTTCCCGCTATTTTGATATCCTACTACCTGTAAGATGGGACAATATCGTTCCAAGGCCATTCACTTCCTTGATGATCTTCTAACAACAACACATCAACCGACATCCCTTTTTCATACCCTCTTGTTCCTCCAGGCAACAACAGGAAACAATCTGCTCCACCTAAAGAACTTACGATACCAGATTTATCAACACCTGAAGGAAAAACGACAAGCTGACTATCTACATAATCTAGTCTAGCTCGTACCAATCTCATAAATGGATTAGGCTTAGGGAAATCAATTCCTAGTGTTGCTTTAACTTTTTGAAGATGAGGATACTGATTGTATAGAGTACGACGTACCATTGGTCGGACAAATAGCTCAAATCCAACATAGCAAGCAGATGGATTGCCTGATAATCCATAGATCATTTTATCATCGCATTTTGCAACCGTCGTTACACTCCCTGGTCTCATCGCTACTTTGTTAAAGAAAACAGTGGCACCTAATTCCTTTAAAATAGTTGGAACATAATCATAATCGCCAACAGATACTCCACCTGTTGTAAGTAAGATATCAACTTGGGCCAACGCCTCTTTTGTTGCATTCAGACAAGCGTCAAAATCATCATCCAATTTACCAAAGTACTTAGCTTGCCCACCAGCTCTCTCTATTTGTGCCATAATCATATAAGCATTTGAATTGCGTATTTTCCCTGGTACAAGTGGCTCATCGACATTTAATAATTCGCTCCCTGTTGCAATTACACCAATAATTGGCTTTTTTGCGACTGGGACTTCATGATAACCAAATGTTGCGAGTAGCGCTACAATTCCAGGGTTGATTTGAGTCCCTTTTTTAACTAATACAGACCCTTTTTGCGTGTCCTCGCCTTGATATGAAATGTTATCCCCTTTTTTAAACATACGTTTAATTAAAATCTCTTTCTTACTTATTTCCTTTGTTAATTCAAGCATCACAACCGCATCGCAACCGTCTGGGATCGGAGCCCCTGTCATGATTCTTACCACTTGAAATGGTTCGACACCCTCGGTAAAGACAGATCCCGCTCCAATTTCCCCCACTACTTCAAAGCGCACAGGGTGATCTGAACTTGCTTCTCTTGTATCCTCAGAGCGAATAGCAAACCCATCGTATGGTGACCGATTAAAAGAAGGAACATCGTGAGACGCTAGTAAATCTTCCGCTAGAAATCTTCCGTATGCCTCTTCAATAGGGACCGTCTCCGTATTTGGATAAACATCATTATCAATTACTTTCCTAACAGCTTCTTCAACCGGGATTGGCTTTCGCTTTTCTACCATAGCTCTCACTCCGTTTTTTAATATTTCGACAATACTTATTCTATCATTCCATATAATAACGAAATAATGCAAGGGATAGCCCCTTGCATTATTCTACCCACCTATATATGACATTTCAATTTTTTTTCTATTCTTAACTGTCTCTTCGGTCCGTTCTTCTGAATACTTATCAACACGGTTACTCCAAATCCCCGTTATTTTCTTTTCGACTTCATCATCTGATGCACCCGATCGAATGAAATCACGTAAATCATACCCATCTTCAGCAAACAAACAAGTAAAAAGCTTTCCATCTGCTGATATTCTAGCACGAGTACAATTCCCACAAAACGTATCAGACACTGATGAGATAATTCCGATCTCTGTATTCGTCCCTTTGTATCGATACCTTGAAGCTACTTCTCCTAAATAATCTCTCTCAACTGCTTCAATTGGTGCAATGGCTGATACTTTTTCAAGTAGCTCCTTTTTCGTCACAACTTGAGAGAAGTCCCATCCATTTGTTTGTCCAACATCCATAAACTCAATAAACCGTAATGTGATGTTTTGTTCTTTGCAATACTTAGCTAATTTTACGACTTCTCCTTCATTTACACCTTTTCTCACAACCATGTTAATTTTCACTTGAAGTCCCGCTGCTCTTGCAGCCTCTATTCCCTTTAACACGACAGACGACGTCACTTTTCTTCCATTCATTTTTTGAAAAATATCTGTATCAAGTGCATCAAGACTAACATTCACACGTATAAGTCCAGCTTCTTTTAATGCTTTTGCCTGTTTTACTAAATGAACTCCATTCGTCGTTAAGGCAATATCTTCTATCCCAATAAGTGAGGATAACCTTTTTACTAGCTGCGGAACATTTTTCCTTAGCAAAGGTTCTCCACCTGTTAAACGTATTTTCTTTACTCCTAATTTTGTAAATTGCTTTACTAACCTTTCGATTTCATCAAATGAAAGCAATTCTTCTTCTCTCATAAACACATAATCTTCGCCGAAAACTTCTGCAGGCATACAGTAGGAACAGCGAAAATTACACTTGTCCATAATTGATATACGCAAATCTTGCAAAGGTCGCAAGTATTTATCGCTAACTGAGTTGATTTCCATGCATATTCCTCCTCTAAATTAATGAGTCCTTTCAAGTACATCGGCGAATGATTGGTTGTTACGTAAAAAACTGTTACTATTAGTAAGATATAATTAATCATTCTAACATAAAAAAAGAGGGTGAATGACTAGAATGCATAATTTAAATACTTCCAAAAGTGTTAATGTTGCTATCTTAACGATTTCTGACACGAGAAACAAAGAAGATGACCGTAGTGGGCAGACGATTGAGACGCTTTTGCAATCAAAAAACCATGCGATTCTTGAATACGAAATCGTTAAAGATGAGAAATCTATGATTCAGGATAAGATAAAGACATGGTCAGAACTAGCTGACATACAAGCAATTATTTTAAACGGAGGAACTGGTTTCTCCCCACGGGATATTACATATGAAGCTGTAGCTACTCTATTGGATAAACAAATGGATGGATTTGGCGAGCTTTTTCGAATGCTAAGTTATGAAGAGATCGGACCTAAAGCTTTATTTAGTAGAGCAGTTGCAGGAAGTAAAGGATCTACTGCCATTTATGCTTTACCTGGATCGACAAACGCTGTCCGATTAGCCATGGAGAAATTAATTTTACCTACTATGTCTCATTTTGCAGATGAATTAGTAAAAAAATGACGATCGCAGGAGTTGTCTTAGCTGGGGGAAAGTCATCGCGCTTCGGAAAGCCTAAAATGTTTGAGGAATATAATGATATCCCATTTTTTCAACATAGTGTTAACGCTCTAATTGACGCTGGTATAAAGTCAACCTATGTTATAACCAATAACGAGTTCTCAACGCAGTTTATTCAAACAAGTGCCAATATCCTAATAGAAACTAAGCCTCATAATGGTCCATTGTATGCGATAACTTTTGCAATGCATTCTATTCCTGATTATGAGTGGTTTTTCATTTTAGCGGCTGACATACCTTTTGTCACCTCAGCATTCATCACATCATTATTGGAACATACTAATACTCAATCAATTGATGCGATTATTCCCGTCACAGAAGAAAACGAACAACCATTGCTAGCGATCTATCACCGTCGTTGTTTGCCGTATGCCAACGAACTCCTCGTAAACAACAAAAGAAGTGTGCGACCACTACTAAAAGCAGTCAACACAAAATATGTTCACTATTCAAATGAATATAAAGACTTCACAAACATTAACTATGAGACAGACTGGAAACCTTATAAAGGAAAAGGAGAAGAAGAACTATGAGTAAATTTTCACATTGGAATGAAAAAGGACGACCAAAAATGGTTGATATTTCTCAAAAGGATAGTACAAAACGAACAGCTGTCGCCCAAAGTTCCATCTTGTTAAAACAAGAATTATATGATGCGATACAAAACGCCCAAATCAAAAAAGGTGATCCCCTTCAGGTTGCACAAATTGCTGGAATCATGGCTGCGAAAAAGACATCTGACATTATTCCAATGTGTCACCCTATTCAAATTACAGGGGTTGACTTTCATTTTGAATACAAAGAAGTGAACAATGCTTACGAACTGATTATTCAAGCTGAGGTTTCATGTAAAGGAAATACTGGAGTTGAGATGGAAGCTCTAACCGCGGTAACAGCTGCTGCCTTAACTTTTTATGATATGTGTAAAGCAGTTGATAAAAGCATGGTCATTAAAGAGACCTTTTTAGCAAAAAAAACAGGAGGGAAAAACGGCGATTATATTGCCGTGAAATAATTATAGGGGGCAAACCGCATGCCATCAAGTTAAACAAATTACAGTAGATTTTGGTCATTAAGAGATATCCTTCCTTTGATTTAATAAAGGGGGGATTTTCTTTTGAAACAATAGCATCAAGTTTTTGATTGGATAGTAAAAGAATTACATAAATACTTTTCTGAATAGCAAATTGAGGAAATTGCCCAAAAAAAAACAGCTACTTGGTCGATTAATCTGACTTGGAAATTCTCCTTCTAAAACGGTTCGTTTCCTTTCTAGTGGCCCTTGGGCGGACTTCAAAGATACCTACTTTCGCGTCATTTGTTTATTCAGCCATTCTAATCAAGATACGCCCTTCATCTTCATAATCAATAGAACCTTTTTCTTGCATAACTTGTTCAGCATAGATAATTAATGCATTTGCAAGATTTCCAGCTGCAGGTAACATGACCTTTCCTTCAAAGTGATAGCCGTCTCCCCCACTAGCAATATAACTATTCGTTATAACACGATACGTCTCATCTAAATCAATTACTTTATTATCAACCTCTAACTCAGCACCGACATACTGGCCCTTATCATTTGTAAAAATCGTGTAATGCAAGCCTGACGTTTGCAAATCAATTTGGTTACCTCGTTTAAAGGAAAATTCAATTACATCTTTAATTGCTTGACCTGTCATCTTAAATTCGACTGAATCATTTTGAAAAGGCTCTACCGTATAAATGTCACCACTCGTTATCTCCCCAGGTTCAATGCTATCACGGATTCCCCCATTATTCGTTAGGGCAATGTCCGCTCCTGTCATATGACGCATCGCATCTGTCCAAAAATTTCCTAATGGCACATCTCTTTCATTTCGCCCTGCCCGTGTCAGCCCTGTTTTAGTAACCCCAATCACTTTCTGTAATGTAGTAGCCATCTCATCAATGTATTGTTTTACCATGGTTTGAACCTTTTCATCTCTTTCTTGCAGTTCCTCCACAGATTGCAATATTCCATCAACGTTCACAACTTCTCGGGATTTACGATCGAAATCAATTGTAACATCTCCAATATATAATCCATTTGCTCCAGCTTGGGCAACAGCTGTCTGATTTACAGTTTCTGGTTTCTCTATTACCGTGTGTGAATGCCCACCGATGATGAGATCAAACAGATCAAATTGTTGAGCAATCATTCGATCTGCCTGAATTCCCACATGCGTTAACCCAATGAACACATCAACTTCATCTCGTAAGAATGTGTATTTCTCAATTGTTTCCTTAAGGTCTAGAAAATCCAACCCTTTAATGCCAGCCGGAGCTGTTGATGGAGGGGATTGTGTCAAACCAAGAACTCCCACAGTGATTTCTCCCATATCAAAAACTACATATGGCTTAGGCTGTTGAATCACATTTGTCTCGTCCATTACAATTGTATTAGCACTTAACCATGGAAAATCTGATAACTCTTCAGCAGCAGCTGTATACTCCTGCCCATAATCAAAATCGTGGTTCCCCATCGTAACTGCATCTAATTCAAGCTTATTTAATAACTCAATTATTGGAGTCCCTTGCTGAAGATCAACAACAGGGTCGCCACTAAACATATCTCCAGCATTTAGATGAAGAAAATAGTCATTTTTGTTTTTTTGAGAATCAATGTAGGAGGCAATATAGGGAAAGTCACCAATTGATGCATGTATATCATTTAAATGGAGAACTTTTAATGATAAAATCTCAACTTCATCCTCTTCAATTGCTTGTTCTGATTGGGAGACACAAGCAATGAGTAAAAGCAAGATCATCAATAATAGTCCAACTATTATAAAATTAAACTTGTGACTTTTTACTATCATCAGATACCCCCTTTAGAATTTTTTATTATTGTTTATATTCACCATTATGTATGTTTCACTATTCATTTTTTTAATATGTTCTTTTACTTATAAAAAACATATGGCATATTCAAAAAACAAGAGAAGCCACCTTAAGTAAAAACTCAGGTAAGGGAAAAATCCATTTTACTAGTAATATATTAAAGGTACAACTTTCATAATAAATAGGAAGGAAGTTGATTATTGGATAAATTTAAATATACAACTGCTCTTTTTTCAGCTCATGTCCTGTTCTGTATGATTATTATTACTTTCTTGATATTTATGACATTGTTAGTTTCTCCTTTACAAGGTTTCCCTAACAAATTTGTATTGTTAATCATTTGTTTTATTTCGTTCATAACAACGATTTATTTATTTACAAATATTGTTTATATTCATCCAACAAAAAACGACTGACTTTTAATCTCCCCTTGTACCTAACCCCCTAAGTGAAAAAAAGTTGCTCGTAAATTGAATGTGCCTGGCGACTGAAATTGCGCTCGATCGTCCTCCTTCACCGGACTAAAGCGGTCCGTGTATGTATATCGAATTTAAACATTTGATTAAAGTTAGCATTCACCATCACTAGAAACGTTGATTTATCGGTACCTTTCCGCAATAAAGGCGCGTAATGGGTATGACGGAAGGTATGAAGCGAACATCTAACGTTGGTAATACCAGCATTCTTACCGCAATCATAGATACAATATTACCGCGGTTATAGCATTTTTTGTAGTTATTTCGCGTAATGCACGTCAACTTTTCAAGTATTACCGCAGTAGTACAATCGAAGTATTTCGTATTACTACGGTTCTGCACGAACAATTAATACTATGGCGAGCTGTCTTCGAATAAGTTTTATAATAATAAAACCTACGGAGGCGATATAATGAGTGCTGTAAAAGTATTATTACCGAAGAAAGTCGCGATAGCTTTGGAGAGTGTGATAGGAGAACGCGGTAAAAGTTGGGCGCAGAATCTGCCCGCTGTCTCAAATGCTGCAAAGAGTAACCGAGATTTAAAAGTATTAGTCGATTACATCAAAGTTAACGAAAGTGGATACGAGACGCTACAAGCAGCGACCTATGTTGGATATAAAGTGGATGCCTCACCGGAAGAGAAGCTCTGTCTATATTATCACGAAGCAAACTCTTCCGAGCGAAAGGGCATCAAGGCTACGCTAGATATCTTAAATATCGCGGTAAAAGGGATCGATTGACTGCCGCCCGGCATGACGCATTAATTGAGCGAGTGAAGGCGTTGATTCCGTCTAGGCGGTTCGAGGGCGAATAAATACAAAAAGACCACTCATTTAGCGGTGGTCTTCATTCTTGTTTTATAGTTCTACTTGGAAATCAAGCGCTTTTCCTACGTCATTCCAGTCCGCGTCATGAGATGCGTTTATTAAAATACGGACCCACTCGATGTCTTCGGCGTTTGAGTTTTCAAGAATAAAGGATTCAGGTGTCGGAGCCACTACGCATAAAAGTCTGCGGAATGGTGTCTGATAGACAGATGGATTGCATCTTGACTTGCACCTCTTTTTCGCGGTAAAATGGCCTTAGGCGAGGAGTTCTTTACCGGTGAATGGCGAGTACATTCGTAGGTGGAGCGCTCTTTTTTTATGTCTTAATTTCGACTTCTTAACTGACATAAAGGGCTGAATTCTTTATGCCTTTCTTTTACTTCATCGCTAACTAAATTTACATACGTTCGAACCATGTCCATCGAAGAATGGCGTAGTATCTGCTGCAGCTCAAAATGTTTGCTCCGCCCTGTACGTACATTTTTGCAAAGGCGTGTGCGGATTCACCCTCCCCCGTAATGTTAGCTTGCTTTCCATAAGCTTTTAAGCGATGCTGTATCTGTCGCGCGAATGGCTCGTAATCTTGCATTAATGGTCGTTGTCTTTAACTTCTGTTCATTCGCCATATATCGGATCAAGTTATCCTCTTTATTCGTTGTCGTAATGTTTATCGGCGTTGTATCGATTTCTTGTATTTCGATATCTTCTTCTTAAACGTAAGGAGTTCTCTTTCCTAATAATTGTGAGTATCACTGCTTAGATTTTTCAGCTCAGCTCGCGCAGAAATACTTCTAACGCATCCCCACTTCGTAAAATTCAGCGGCAGTTATATGGTTATCTCTTCGCTTACTTTTTCGCATAAAAAAATTCGCTCCTTTCGACAGCGCACATGACTCATCGCGTACGATTATTAAGGACGAATCTAACGATATAAATACAAAAAACGCCTCCCGCGAAATGCGAAAAGCGTTGATATTAAAGTTATTATAGTAGCTTTTAAATACCGGTGGTCGGGGTCGAACCGACACTCCAGAAGGAACACGATTTTGAGTCGTGCGCGTCTGCCAATTCCGCCACACCGGCAAAATGATGGTGCGCCCTGAGAGATTCGAACTCCCGACCTTTTGATTCGTAGTCAAACACTCTATCCAGCTGAGCTAAGGGCG
>NZ_JAWRVL010000008.1:0-157989 GCF_036663595.1 Halalkalibacter lacteus | reverse complement strand
ATAGCTCCGCTCAAATGATAGCACCGGCTCCGCTCACTGCTTGGATGTTGTTCAAAAAGGGAAAACCACCCTTTTTGTATTAAAGTAGCATTGGTTCCTCTCGGTGCACGCAATGCTATGAGAAAGTCACTCATAGCTCCGCTCAAATGATAGCACCGGCTCCGCTCACTGCTTGGATGTTGTTCAAAAAGGGAAAACCACCCTTTTTGAACAACATCCATAAAACATTCACGATTAAGGCGTTGCAACCTAGGGGTTTTCATACTATCATAAGTAGAGTACATATTTGATGAAATTGGAGGCGGATTCGTAGTGAAATTTGAACATATTGAACTAGCAGATAAAGAATCGAAATTTGAAACACTTCGTTACGCTGCAGAATCAATTGGCTTTATCCACGCTGGTCAATGGGATTATCGTCGTGTAACATTTGATTACAAAATTATTAACCAAGGCGATGTCTACTACCTACGTGTACCAGCTTATGCTATTAAGGGTGACATTCCTAAAGATGATACAATTGTCAAGCTTATGACACCTATGCTAGGGAAACATTATTATCCTCATGGTGTTGAATATGAAGGAGAGACTTTCCCTCAACCGATTATTGATAAGTGTAGTAAAAAGCTTGAGCTATTAAAGAAAAACCTTGAAACGAATTAAATCTAGAGACAAATAAGACAACAAGGTAGTGATCCTTGTTGTCTTATTTTCTTTCTTTTATTGTTACGATCCTAATCGAATCATAAGCTCCACGTACCAATTCAAATCGCAGAGATCTTTCTATCTTCTTCTCTTGTCCATGCTCGTACAATGTGACGCCTTCATCTACATCAACATGGAGTTCTCCTATTTCATCTTCATATACTGCTTTAACATCAAACTTATCAAGTTCCTTTGTAGTGCCTTCACTATGCAAATCACTCGTATAGCGCCTTAATGAGTGATAGAAGCTATTATTCGTAATTAAATACGGTTCAAGATTGTTAAAATCTCCTGTATTAACTGATTGAATCATATTTTCTTTATAATCTCGTAAGAAAGTAGCTACCTCTTCTGCTTCTTGCCCTTGCATTATAGTCAAATTCTCAGCCTCTGATGAACATGCAGTAAGAAACAGTACAATCATTATAATAAAACTTATTATCCGCACGCTAACGCCCCTTGCTTTAAAGTTAATGGTTTTTGACCAAGCATCATTATACCATACCCATTACAAAAAACTATAATATTCACTATATTGTAAACGACTTAAGGAAATTAAGTCGTTATCCTGTTCATCTAGTTTCGTTCGTAATATAATGAAAGGAGCATTTCTGTTTTATGAGAGGAGTCTCAAATTGGCAGCACTTATGACAAAGCGAACCTTTATAATTTTACTTACCATTTTAGCAATTGTAGTTGCAGGATACTTTATATTACCAGTTTCTGTACCACTTATTTCGGCTTTTATAACAGCAATTTTCTTGACACCTGCTGTAACAGCACTACATAAACGAGCAAAAATCAAACGTAATATTGCCGTTATGATTGTATTCACCTTGTTTGTTTTTTTTATTGGATTAGCAGGGTATTACATTACAACCCAAGCTGTAACTCAGGGAACACAAATAGTTGAGAATCTGCCTCAATATATAAACGATATTAATCGAGCTTGGCATAAATTCAATCGTAATTTAGAAGAAGAATATGAAAATCTTCCGCCAGACCTTGTCCAAGAAATTAATACTCACGTAACCCATACACTGAGCACTATTAGAACAACCATTGGGGAACGAAACTTAATTAATGATATTGCATCGATTATTACAAGTATTCCAAAGTATTTAGTTACCTTTATCGTTTACTTAATCGCATTGTTTCTTTTTATGCTTGAACTACCTGCACTAAGAAATAAGGCTTTTACTTATTTATCAGATCGTACAAAAGACAAAGTGAATTTCATGACATCCCGCCTTACTTTTGTGATTTGGGGATTTTTTAAAGCTCAGTTTTTAGTTAGTATTATTATTTTTATCGTATCGTTAATCGGATTGTTGCTGATCGCACCTGAAGTAGCACTGTTAATGGCTTTTATAATATGGATAATTGATTTTGTTCCTTTAATCGGTTCAATTGCGATATTAGCACCGTGGGCAATTTTTCAATTAATTGCCGGCAACTCTACTACAGGAACTCAATTGCTTATTTTGGCAGCAGTCTTGCTTATCATTCGCCGTACAGTAGAACCAAAAGTTATGGGCCAACAAATCGGGTTATCTCCACTTGCTACATTAATAGCGATGTATTTAGGGCTTATGTTATTTGGAGTGATGGGCTTTGTCATCGGACCTCTTTTAGTAATCGCCTTTACTTCAGCTAAAGAAGCAGGAATCATTAAACTAAACATAAAAATATGAAATGGAAAAGAGCTTGGTCAATGACCAAGCTCTTTTCTTTAATAATAAGGAGAAATCATAATATACACGATAACGCCTGTTAGACTAACATATAACCAAATTGGCATCGTCCATCTGGCAATTTTTTTATGACGTTTATTTTCCATATTCCATGCACGAGCAACAGATGTTAACGCAAGTGGGACGATCACAGCTGCTAAAATAATATGTGTAATGAGAATAAAATAGTATAATCCCGCCATAAGGCCCGTCCCTCCATACGGCGTTGAAGCAGATAGAAAATGGTGTGCGACATATGTTACTAGGAACAGAGTTGTTGTGATAAATGCTGCATAAATAAAACGCCGATGAACCGTTATATTTTTCTTTAAAATTGCCATAAGAGCTCCAATTAAAAATAAAAATGTAAAACTATTAAAAATCGCATTCAGCATTGGGAGAATTGTCACATCAAAAGCTGTAAAATTCTCTACACCAGGTAAACCAGCAAGGAGAGCTACCAAACCATTTATCAAAATTGTAATAATAATGATAGCAGGTTTATAATTACGCTTTCTATGTGATTGACCTAAAACACTTTGATTATTTTGTCGGTTCATTTGATCACACCTTTTTATTGAATTCATACCGTTTCATTATACACTAATAACCTATAAGAAAACCGACGCAGCTCTTTACAATCTGTTGAACGATTAATAACAAAGGGTGACTCTACTATAAGAGTCACCCTTTACCTATTCTTTAGTATTTTGTGATACCAAGTAGCAACATTAAAGCTGCAATTGTAGGCATCGTAACAAAGATACCAGAAATCATAAATGCTGTTGCCCAACCGTGATCCTTATCTTTCAAATGCATGAAGAAAATCAACTGAAGAGCAAGTTGTATCATTGCTAAGATCAGTATAAATGGAATAGCAAATGACCGTGGAATAATATCTGCTCCAACAGCTAAAAACGATAAGATTGTTAGGAAGATCATTAAAGCAAAAACAATAACCTGCTTACGAATTTCCTTACTCGTATGACGTTTTTCTTCTTCAGTCATTGCACTTTTCTCAAATGGTGTACTTAAGTTATCTGCCATGACTAAAACCCCCTATAATACTCCCATAAGATACACAACCGTGAAGATAAATACCCACACAACATCAATGAAGTGCCAGTATAAACTAGCTAAATAAAATTTAGGAGCATTCGTTAATGTAATACCACTCTTATTGTAGCGAATAAGTAGGACAGTAATCCAGCACAATCCAAAAGCAACGTGTGCCCCGTGCAATCCAACAAGTGAAAAGAATGATGATGCAAATGCACTTGTTGTGAAGCCTAGGCCATGATGTACATACTCATAGAATTCATAAATCTCAAATCCTAAGAATCCTAGACCTAGTAAAACGGTAATCCACATCCAAATTTTAAATGTACCAAACTTATTTTTCTTCATTGCAAACATTGCTAACACACTTGTTAAGCTACTAGTTAAAAGAAGCATTGTCATAATAAAAACAAGTGGTAGATGGAACATTTCTTGAGAAGAAGGTCCATCAGCAATACCATTACGAAGACCTAAAAACGTCCCAAAGAAAGTTGCAAATAAAATTGTTTCACCGCCAAGGAAGAACCAGAAACCGAGAAACTTGTTTTTTCCTTCTAACGTGGCTCTCTCAGGATGAGAAGGAAGCCCTTTTGAAGTATCTACATGACCCGCCATTTCTTAGTTGCCTCCTTTCTTAATATCTGCTTTTACTTGCTCAATTGGAACATAATATCCATGATCTTCTTTCACTGAGCGAACGAACATAGCACCAAAAGTGATTGCTAAACCGCCAATTGCCACAATCCAAGGATTCATAATTGGATTTTCCATGTTCATCATGATAAACCCAAAGCCTGCAAAGAATAGACCTACAGAGATAATTAATGGCAGAATTGAACCGTTTGGCATGTGAATAGCTTGAACTGGCTCAGCTGGCTTCATTGTTCCATCACCATGAACTTTTTCATAGAATAACGGATCCAATGAACGAACTTGTGGTGTTTGTGCAAAGTTATACTCAGGCACTGGAGTTGGTATTGCCCACTCAAGTGTACGAGCATCCCAAGGATCTGCAACTGTCACACGCTCACCTTTAAAGGCAGAATAGAAAACATTAATCACGAGAAGGATAACCCCTGCTGACATGAAGAATGTCCCAATTGTACTAATAAAGTTAAATGTATCTAATCCTTGGTCGCCAAGGTACGTGTAGACACGACGTGGCATACCCATAAGACCTAGTAAATGCTGTACAAAGAATGTTAAATGGAAACCAATATAGAAAATCCAGAAAAAGAGTTTTCCAAGTGTTTCATTTAACATATGACCAAACATTTTTGGATACCAATAGAAAAGACCAGCAAATAATGCTAATACAATACCACCAACAATAATGTAATGGAAATGAGCTACAACAAAGTACGTATCATGATAAAGATAATCAACCGGTGCCATTGCAAGCATTACGCCTGTTACCCCACCAAGTACGAATGTTGGTACAAATGATGATGCAAATAACATTGACGTATTAAATGTTATTTTCCCACCCCACATTGTAAAGAGCCAGTTAAATATTTTAATACCGGTTGGAACCGCAATTGTCATTGTCGCAATCGCAAAAATGGAGTTTGCTACTGGACCCATACCTACAGTAAACATGTGGTGAGCCCATACCATGAATCCTAAGAACGCAATTAGAATCGTTGCAAAAACCATTGCTGTATAACCAAATAGACGCTTTCTAGAAAAGGCTGGAATAACCTCAGAAATAATACCGAAAGCAGGTAAGACAAGGATATAAACTTCAGGATGACCAAAAATCCAGAAAATATGTTGCCATAAAACAACATTACCACCCATATTCGGAATAAAGAACTGTGCGCCGAATATACGGTCTAACATAAGAAGAGCAAGACCAGCAGCAAGCGGTGTAAATGCAAATAAAATTAATGTAGAAGAAATAAATGACGACCAAACAAATAATGGAAGGCGCATCATTGTCATTCCAGGTGCACGCATGTTTATGATTGTTACTAGGAAGTTAATAGCTGAAATAAGTGTACCAATACCTGATACCTGTAAGCCTAGGACATAAAAGTCAAGACCAACTCCAGCATAATCACGACTAGATAATGGTACATATGCTGTCCAACCAGCATCTGGCCCACCACCAAAGAACCAACTCATGCTAAGTAACAGACCACCTGAAAGGAAGATCCAAAAACCTAATGCGTTAACGAATGGAAACGCAACATCACGAGCTCCAATCTGTAGTGGTATGACATAGTTCATAAATGCAAATAATAAAGGTGTGGCAGCTAAGAATAGCATAATCGTACCATGCATCGTAATGAACTCGTTAAATGTTTGACCACTTAAGAAATTCATTTCCGGATACATGAGCTGGATACGCATGAATAACGCCATTACACCAGCTTTTACAAAGAAAAGCGTTCCTGCAATCAAATACATGATTCCAAGCTTTTTATGATCAACCGTTGTTAACCAATCCCAGATAACGCTTTTTTCCTGTTTTTGTGCAGCCAAGGGGTTAACCTCCTTTTGAGTCAATTTTTAATTATTTTGTACGTCTAACGAACGTAAATAAGCAATAAGCGCTTCCATATCCTCATCGCTGATTTGTGGAAATGCTGGCATATTATTTCCTTGTTTTAGTGACTCTGGGTCACGAATCCAAGCTTCAAGATTTTCATCTGTATTATCTAAATATCCTGCAATCACTTCACGATTTGCAAAGTCTGATAATGCTGGACCAGCTGCTGTTCCCACGCCACCAATAGCATGACAGCCAATACAACCTAAACCATCAGAACCAAAGATTTCGCGACCTTGTTGTGCAAGAGTTTCAGTTGGTTCTTCAACTTCCGCTTGCATTCCTGCAACCCAAGCATCATAATCATCACGCTCAAGTGCAATTAGTTTAAAATCCATTAGAGCATGTGAAGGACCACAAAGCTCTGCACACTTACCTTTATAAACTCCTGGTTCATCAGCCTCTAACCAAATATGATTTGTAAGTCCAGGAACCGTATCGAGCTTACCACCTAAAGCTGGTACCCAAAAAGAGTGCAATACATCTTGAGCATGTAATTCGAAAATTACTTTTTCACCGACTGGCATGTATACTTCTTGTCCAGCAGTAAATCCTTCTTCTTCATAATCAAATTGCCACCAGAACTGGTGACCCGTAACTTTAATATAGACCGTATCTTCCCCAACCTCAGGGTCTGGCTCTGTATCAGCTAACATAAATTGTCCTGTAATTGTTGGAACAGCTAAAATTGTTAACAAGATAATTGGGATAACAGTCCATGTAATTTCAAGTGCCGTATTTCCGTGTACTTGCTTAGGAATCTCGTCGTCTCCAGGAGCTCGACGGTATTTAGCAAGAATAATGAAAAAGATAGCAAATACGACAATACTCACGAAGGCCATTACATACAACGATAAAAGCATGTTGTCGAATATCCATTGTGATTGTGGTCCCTTTGGATCAAGGGCAGTTAAGTTCGTCTCTCCCAAACAACCCGTTAATACAAACACGAGCAATGAAAGAGGTAGAAAACGCCAAGCAGTTTTCCAAAGTTTCATCTGACAATCCAACCTCACTTTCATTAAGTAGTTAAAACTACAATTAGGATATATATCTACAGTCATTATTCATTTTAATATCTTTAGATAAGAAACATAGAGATATCAATATTATTAAATATGAACAATAACCATAAGAACAAATAGAATTGTTAAATAGTTGAGCGAGTAAACAAACATTAACCTTGCCCATTTAATGTCATCTTTCATTTTAAAACCAGCAAAGCCTAGAATAATCCATCCTAAACCTAGTATAGCTGCTATCACCGTATAAACGATACCAAAAGGATAGAGCATTAATGAAACTGGTAATAAAGCAATGACATATACAACCATTTGACGTTTAGTCACTTCAAAGCCAGCGACAACTGGTAACATTGGAATGCCTGCTGCACGATATTCTTCAACACGTTTCATTGCAAGAGCAAGGAAATGTGGTGGTTGCCAAAAGAACATTATAAAAAATAAAATCCAAGCAAACGTGTGTAAGCCTCCATCTATTGCTGCCCAACCAATTAATGGTGGGACGGCACCGGAAAAGCTACCAACGATTGTGTTTAAAGTTGTCGTACGTTTTGTCCACATCGTGTATAGCACAACATAAATAAATAATCCAATTAACCCAATAACCGCTGCTGTTGCTGTTGTGAGCGCCAAAAAGCCAATCCCTACAGCGGCCTGCAATAACCCAACAAACAAGACATGGTTCGCTGTAAAACGGCCAGTTACAGTTGGTCGATCTTTTGTTCGTTCCATAATATGGTCAATATCTCGATCAATGTAATTATTTAACGTACATCCACCTGCCATAACAAGCGCTGCGCCTATTAATGCAAAGAACATCGTTGCTAAATGTGCCCCTAGTCCTATACCTGTATAAACGGCCGCTAAATAAATACCGGCAAATGTCGTAATCAAATTAGATGTAACAATTCCTTGTTTAGCAAGAACCAAATAGTCCTTCCATGACTTTTGCTGACTAGCAGCGACTGATGAATCAGGACTAGGCATAACCTCTGATGCTTTCAGCACTGTATTAGTCTTATTCATCAATTCTTCACCCCCTTTGTAGAGTCAACCAATTCGAGCACTCCTACAAAAAATAAATTAGACAGCTGTATCCACCTAATGTGCTACAAATCACATTATATCTTAAAATCTACTTCGTTTCATTAAAATCATG
The DNA here is from genome assembly GCF_036663595.1 of Halalkalibacter lacteus. Lineage (NCBI taxonomy): Bacteria > Bacillati > Bacillota > Bacilli > Caryophanales > Bacillaceae > Halalkalibacter > Halalkalibacter lacteus. Next base: position 149,757 of record NZ_JAWRVL010000008.1, on the reverse strand, counting down.
AGTTTCACATTATCTTCACATTTACAGTTGTCCATAAAAATTTCACCTAAGTAAAATTGACATTTCTACCGTTTGTTTTTAAGATCAATGAGTAGCAAAGAAGATTTCCATTGCTTACTCTAGCATATATCTTACCAATTTTATAGAAGGAAAGGTGAATTGAATGCATAAAAGATTAAAAATCTACGGCATTCTGTCCTCCATCGGCCTGCTCATTGTCCTCTTGCAAGGTGCACTCGTTACAAAAACTGGTTCTGGAGAAGGGTGCGGTGCCACATGGCCATTGTGTTTTGGAGAAGTTATTCCAGTAAACCCTGCTATTGAAACGATCATCGAATATAGTCATCGTATTGTTTCCGGTCTAGTCGGAGTGATGATCATTATTCTTGCTATTTGGTCATGGAAACAGCTTAAACATGTCAAAGAAGCTAAGTTTATGTCCATTGCTGCTGTACTTTTGATTATTTTCCAAGGTTTACTTGGTGCAGGAGCCGTTGTGTTTGGTCAATCAAAAGCTATATTAGCTCTACACTTTGGGATTTCAGCTATGTCCCTTGCATCTGTTGTACTTTTAACGATCTTAGCATTTGAAGGTGGAAAACCTTATCGAATTGCCCCTAGAGTAACAAATGCTTATAAGACTTATTTCTTTTTTGTTATCACATACTGTTACGCGGTTATCTATACTGGGGCTTATGTGAAGCATACCGAGTCAACATTAGCTTGTGCTGGATTTCCGTTATGTAATGGGCAGCTATTCCCTGGGTTTGTAGGACCAATGGGAGTTCAATTTTTGCACAGAGTTGCTGCAACCTCACTTGTTGTATTTTTATTTATTCTTATGCTGTGGACAATTAGCCGCTTGAAGAATGAGTTAGTACTCGTTTGGACAAGTGTTATTGCCTTTTTCCTTGTCATTCTTCAAATGATTAGTGGTATTTCCGTTGTCTTCACCCAAAATGAACTATTATCAATCGGTCTGATGCACGCACTAATTATCTCAATCTTATTTTCAAATTTGACCTATATGGCGATGATCTTACTCCGCAAACCAAACAAAATGTAGCTTGAAAAATGACAGCATCTTGCTGTCATTTTTTCCAGTTATTGCCCACTATTTGTTATTCCATACTTCTTCCCCCCTGCTAAGATTTTTTCTAAACCCAAATAGGAAAAGCCGATCTCAAGAAGTAGAAAACTACGCCCTTCTTGGATCAGCCTGTTTTTATCACTTTAATTCAATTAATAAATCCCCTGTTAATATCGGGTCTCCATCCGAAACAAATACTTCTTTCACAACACTATCAAATTGTGCTTGAACTGTTGTTTCCATTTTCATTGCTTCTGTAATCATTAAATGGTCTCCCTTTTTCACTTTATCACCTTTTACAACAAGAGTTTTCACGACAGTTCCAGGCATAGAAGCCCCAATCTGATTTGGATTACCCTTATCTATTTTTGGACGAGTAACAGCCGACGATTGAACATTCAAATCTTTTATAATAACTTCACGAGGCTGTCCATTAAGTTCAAAATAAACAATGCGCGTTCCATCTTCTTTTGGTTTGGAAATAGAGACCAGCTTAACAATCAATGTCTTACCTTGTTCAATCTCTACTTCAATCTCTTCACCTAAGCGTAAACCATAGAAGAATGTAGGAGTATCAAGTACAGATACATCGCCGAATTGTTGACGGAACTGTTCAAATTCCATAAAAACTTTTGGATACATTGCATAGGAAAGCATATCATGACTTGTTACTTGCCTATCGATCTCTTTGAAAAGAAATTCTTTTATCCCTTGGAAGTCGAAAGGTTCCATTGACTCCCCAGGCCTTCCTTCGATTGGTTTTCTTCCTTTTAACACAATGTCTTGTAGTTTTTTAGGGAAGCCTTGATAAGGCTGTCCAAGTTGCCCTTGAAATAATTCAACAACAGAATCAGGAAAATCTAAAACCTGTCCTTTTTCATAAATATCCATTTCTGTTAAATCATTTTGAATCATATACAAAGCCATATCCCCAACTACTTTAGAAGAAGGAGTAACCTTTACAACGTCACCAAACATATCATTTACTGTTCTGTACATCTTCTTGACTTCGTTCCACCTTGCACCAAGCCCAACTGCTTTTGCTTGCTGCTGAAGATTGCTATATTGACCACCAGGCATTTCATGCTCGTACACTTCCGTATGCGGTGCATTCATTCCGCTTTCAAAGCCAGCATAATATTTCCGTGTGTGATCCCAGAATTGACTTAATTGTTCGAGTGACTGAATAGTAACATTCGGTTGTCGACTAGACCCACTTAGTGCATAGAATAAACTATTTGCACTAGGTTGAGATGTAAGTCCTGCCATTGAACTAACAGCCACATCGACAATATCTACTCCAGCTTCGATCGCTCGAGCATAAGTGAACAGACCATTTCCACTCGTATCATGTGTATGTAAATGAATTGGAATATCAATTGAACTCTTTAGTTCAGATACAAGCTGATAAGCAGCTTCTGGCTTAAGTAAACCTGCCATATCTTTAATTCCGAGAATATGGGCACCTGATCGTTCTAACTCTATTGCTAAGTTCTTATAATACTGTAAATCATATTTTGACCTTGAAGGATCTAAAATATCACCCGTGTAACACATTGAGGCTTCCGCAACTTTTCCACTCTTTCTCACTGAATCAATAGCTAACGTCATTCCTTTAACCCAGTTCAAACTATCAAAAATCCGGAATACATCAACACCTGCATCTGCTGACTTTTCAACAAATTCTTCAATCACATTATCAGGGTAATTCGTATAGCCTACTGCATTAGAAGCTCGTAGTAGCATTTGGAAGAGCACGTTTGGAGCTTGCTTTCGTAATGTTAACAAGCGCTCCCAAGGATCTTCGTGTAAGAAACGCATAGTGACATCAAATGTTGCTCCTCCCCACATCTCCATTGAGAATAAGTTCGGTAGCATCCTAGCAGTTGGTTCCGCAATTTGTTTTAACTCATGCGTACGAATTCTTGTTGCGAGTAAGGATTGATGAGCATCACGGAACGTTGTATCTGTTAACAGAATTTCCTTTTGTCCCTTTACCCAATTGGCTAATCCCTCTGCTCCTTTTTCATCTAAAATTTGTTTTGTACCATTTGGAATCGGATCGGTATATTTTAATTTAGGAATAGGAGCTTTATCAAAAACAGGCTTCTTTGTTTGTTCTAGTCCAGGGTAGCCATTTACGATTGTTTCCCCAATAAAGGAAAGCATTTTAGTCCCCCGGTCTTTTCGCTTTGGAAACACAAAAAGTTCAGGCGAATTATCAATGAACGATGTATTATACTCTCCACTTAAGAACTGGTGATGTTGAACAACATTCTCTAGAAAAGCGATATTCGTCTTAATTCCACGAATTCGGAATTCTCGTAAATTTCGTAACATTTTTGATGCTGCGCTCTCAAATGTCAGTGCCCAAGTCGACACCTTTACGAGCAAAGAGTCATAATACGGGGTAATAACTGCACCTTGAAATCCATTACCCGCATCAAGCCTAACACCAAAACCCCCACCAGAGCGGTAAGCATTAATTCGCCCTGTATCTGGCATAAACCCATTACTTGGATCTTCTGTTGTCACACGAGATTGAATCGCAAAACCATTGCACATTACGTTTTTCTGAAAGGGTATGCCGAGTTTTTCTCCATGTAACTGCTCACCGTCTGCAATGAATAGTTGTGACTGAACGATGTCAACACCTGTGACCATTTCCGTAATCGTATGTTCGACTTGTATACGCGGATTTACTTCAATAAAATAAAATTGACCTGTATCCGTCACAAGGAATTCAACTGTTCCTGCATTTACATAACGAATGTTTTCCATAAACTGAACAGCAGCTTGGCAGATTTTTTCTCGAACATCGTCAGCAAGAGAAATACTTGGAGCGATTTCTACAACTTTTTGATGTCTGCGCTGTACAGAACAATCACGTTCATATAGATGAACGATGTTTCCGTGCTTGTCGGCTAAAATCTGAACTTCAATATGCTTAGGATTTTCAATGAACTTCTCAACATATACGACATCATTTCCAAATGCCGATTTCGCTTCTGATTTTGCACGGTTATAGGATTCTTTTAGATCTTCTGCCGTACGGACAATCCGCATCCCTCGCCCACCTCCGCCAAGAGCGGCTTTAATGATAAAAGGAAATCCATGCTTATCGGCAAATGCCTGAACAGCTTCTAAACTAGGAACCGGTCCATCACTACCTGGAATAACAGGCAGATTGGCCTTTAGCGCCTGTTGACGAGCTTGAACCTTATCACCAAACATGACAAGATGCTCTAACTCAGGACCTATAAAAATAATGCCTTCATCATGACATCTTTTTGCGAAATCAATATTTTCTGACAAAAAACCGTATCCAGGGTGAATGGCGTCAACATTATGTAATTTAGCTGTTTCAATAATTCCTTCAATATCTAAGTATGCTTCAATTGGTTTTTTCCCTTCACCGATTAAATAAGCTTCATCTGCTTTGTAACGATGATAGGCACCGGAATCTTCTTTAGAATAAATTGCTACTGTTCGGATATGTAATTCTGTACACGCTCGAAAGATTCGAATTGCAATTTCCCCTCGATTTGCTACCAAAACCTTCTTAATATTTGACAGTCCGTTCATAATCTGCCTCCTCAATCCTCAGATAAATTGTCTTTTCTCATTGTACGTTTGTATATAGTTCCTTTTCCGAAAAGCAGCTTCACACATTGAAAGAACTGAGCTATCGCTATACTCTAGTATAGCTAGAACAGTGACTATATTGCAATGAGTTTTTAAAAGTGTTCTAATTTTTAAATTCAATAATAGTTCTAACTTTGTTGGAAACATAAAAAAATAAAAATCAAGCTATTTTTAATAGCTTGATTTTTATTTTCGCACCGACGCTTCATGGAGATCATCTAGTTTTCGTTGTAATTCACCTATAATTCGCTTTCCAATATCTTCGTTTATTAAGCCGAGGCGAACTGCAAAGTCTATCTCTCTGGACAACCCAAACATTTGTGTATCAAGAACCTCTTCATAGAGAGGACACTGTGGCATTGTTAAATTCTCCAACTGGACTTCAATAAGTTGACGAATTTTATCCGCATCTGATTTCAGAAGGGCAAATGCTTTTTCTTTATCTCCAGTCACCATTTCTGCTGACATGTTGATCCCCTCCTTTATGTGAATTTCCCTTGTCTTAATAGTATCTTTTTCATCTAAGAATTGCAATGATTTTCACACTTACGGATACAATGATGTCACCTACTTAGAATATACTTAAGTGATATTGAGTTGATAACAATTCTAATAGCTTCATTCCCGCAACGCTGTTTCCTTTTTCATCCAATGCAGGTCCATATATTCCAATTCCAATACCGCACGGCACAGCACCGACGATTCCACCTGAAACTCCACTTTTTGCAGGAATTCCAACACGTATAGCAAATTCACCAGATGCATTATACATTCCACATGTAACCATAAATGTTTTTACTAAACGTGCAATTTCAGTCGGGATGATTGAATAACTATCGTTAGGGTGCTCTCCATGATGTGCTAACGCATAACCTATTTTCGCTAAATCCTCACAGTCTACTTCAATCGCACACTGCTTTGTATAAAAATCTAATAGTTCATCTACATCACCAGAAAGAACATGATGTTGTTTCATGAAGTAAGCTAAAGACCGATTTAAATCCGCTGTTTCAAATTCAGATTTTGCGACCTCTTTGTTAAAATTAATCTTTTCGTTCCCACTCAATTCGCGCACAAATTGAAGGAGTCTAGCTAGTTTCTCCTCATTAGTCCCACCTTTTATGAGGGAGCTTACTGCTAAAGCTCCTGCATTAATCATTGGGTTAAGAGGCTTAGAAGGAATGTGAGATTCTAATTTTGCAATTGAATTAAATGGATCCCCGGTTGGTTCCATCCCAACCTTATTAAAAACAACTTCTTCTCCATAATCCATTAATGCTAACGCTAATGTTAATACTTTAGATATACTTTGTAACGTAAACAACTTACGGTATTCACCTTCACTAAAGCATGTATCACTCCCATCAAAAATGGCTACTGCAACATCGTGAGGATTCGCTTTCGAAAGTGCTGGTATATAATCAGCGACATTCCCTGATCCTGTATATTTCCTCACCTTTTCAATCATTACTTTTAAATCTTCTTCATATCGACAAACCATTATAATCACTCCAACTGTTTAGTAAATTGTACTTATTAGTTTTACCAAAAGTGACAAAAACTACGAAACCCTTTATACTTTTAGATGGAGTTTAAAAAGACCGTTTTCTAACGTCTTGAATTTCATCACGTTCAGACACACTTTGGAAGTTGCCCAAAAAAATTAAATTAAACCTCTTTTGAGCAACTAGAAGAAATAAGCGGAGTCATTGTAGCGCTTTGAACACACTTTTTTGTTTAGGAGGCGACATCATGCAAGAATTTGTTTTTTTTATTGAGGGCGATGTTAACCATCCACTAACTGTTGATCCAACCGTTTGGATTTTTGATGAGCGAAAGGTTGACCTCAATACATACTTTGAGGAATTGGAAACGAAAGACGATGAGGAGACTGCATATAAAAAAGCCATTTCTGCCCAATGGGATAGAGAGATTACGGAAGGTTCTGAACCACCTAACCCCAATAAGAATGGCAATGAGATTAAATATGAAAAACAAAAGCTTATCAATGGTTCTTTTGGCATGCCAATAAAGCCTTTTCTGGACAATGCAAAACCGAAAGAAGGAGCAACAAAAGTCGAAATCGTTCAAGAGGACGGAACGGTCCAAAGCTTCGCGTATTCCGTCATTCAAGCTGGAATCGTTGGGTTTTCTCATAAAGGACAACCTTTAAGAGAAGATGGTCCCATTCATTTCTACTTTGGAGACGGGTCTAATCAGGAAGAACCGATAAAAAATGTATGTAAATTCACACTGCATCAATCATAGGAGTTATACAAAGATGAGCGATTCTTTCCTATTTATCGAGCACCCTTAGCCTAATCAAAATGATTTCTTACAGAGTTTGCTTCTGGCTAAACGTAGCCCGCACTTCATTGTTCATAAGCCAAAAACTAGTTTAGTACCAAAGGATCTGTCCCCGGGTAGGTAGCGTATTCGGAAGACAGATCCTTTTTTACATTTTAGAAGAGTTTGTTCAAAAAGGGAAGATCGCCTTTTTGTCTTTTTTGAAGTTTTAGGTTATCTCAAAGAAGGCATTGGCTCACTCGCTGCACTCCCTCTCTGAGAAACCCACTCAGAGAGGGCTTAAAACCTCGCAGCGGCTACGCTCAATGCTTCGAGTTTGTTCAAAAAGGGAAGATCGCCTTTTTGAACAAACTCTATAATAGATCAGCTGCTAATTGTGCTAATCCTGATCGTTCACCTTTCACTAACTTTACATGCCCACTTACGGTTTGATCTTTAAATTTCTCTACTACATACGTTAATCCGTTGTTATACTCATCCAAATATGGATGATCAATTTGTTGTGGATCTCCCATTAAGACAATCTTACTTCGTTCTCCTACTCGAGTTAAGATTGTCTTCACCTCATGCTTTGTTAAATTTTGTGCCTCGTCAATAATAATAAACTGATCTGGTATACTCCGTCCGCGAATATAAGTTAAAGCCTCTACTTGAATGGTACCCATCCCCGCTAAAATTTGATCAAGCTCTCCTGGTTTTTTTGTACCAAATAGAAACTCTAAATTATCATAAATCGGTTGCATCCACGGTCTAAGTTTCTCTTCCTTCTCCCCAGGTAAATATCCTATATCCTTGCCTAGAGGGACAACTGGCCTTGCAACAACTAGTTTTTTATATTTCCCTAAATCCTCGGTTTGCATTAGCCCTGCTGCTAGTGATAGCAGTGTCTTTCCTGTACCAGCTTTTCCAATCATCGTAACTAGATTGATATCATCCCTAAGCAATAATTCAAACGCCATTCGCTGTTGCACATTGCGAGAGCGAATGCCCCACACATGATCTGGATCACTAACAAACGGTTTTACTTTCTTGCCATCAGGCTCAACTTTCCCAAGTGCGGAACTCGAACTTCCTAGTGCATCTTTCATAATAATAAATTGATGTGGGTAAAATGGGTGCTTTGTTAATTCTGATATTGCTATTTCTCCGTTTGAATAAAAAGTTTTCATCACATCTGCATCAACATATATTTCTACATAACCAGGATAAACATGATCAAATTCAACAACACGATCACTTAAAAAATCTTCCGCAGGTAAACCTAATGCATCAGCCTTCACCCTTACAAGAGCATCCTTACTAACGAGAAAGACGTCTTTGCCTTCAACTCTTTCTTGTTCCTCAATCATTAAATTAAGAGCCACTGCAATAATGCGATTATCGTTTGTCATTTCAGCAAAAGAATCTTTCAGTCTAAGAAATGACCTATGATTTAATTCAACTCTTAATTTCCCTCCAGATTCGATCGGGACTCCTTCATGTAACTTCCCCATTCCTCTAAGGTTATCTATTAATTTTGAAAATTGACGCGCATTTCGTCCAATCTCGTCCATATAACGTTTTTTAGAATCTACCTCTTCTAGTACAACCGCTGGTATGACCACTTCATTATCCTGAAATGAAAAGATGGAGTAAGGATCCTGTAAGAGTACGTTCGTGTCCAATACGTAGATTTTTTTCAACATTCCGCCTCCTGACTAAAGAATCGTTTAACAACTACTTCTTACTAATCAAGTTATGCAGATTCAACAAGATGGTCAATTAGAAAGACCAAGACTGTTCAACCTTACTTCTTATTATTAAATGTATGATCAAGCTGTTAAAGTTAGACGAACGAATCACGATTCCTCCTTATTATGAATAAAAAAACTCAAATAATGGACATTATTATGTCTCCATTACTTGAGTTTTTAAAAACAGACTATCCTTTTTTTAATGCTTCCATTACTTGACGATCTAATTTGGCAGCTGCTTCTACATCATATGTCTTTTCATAGCTAGGTTCTACCATCATCTTCGCCCCGTAAAACATGACATCACGAACTTCATTTACTTCAAGTTCAACAAGTGCTAATTTTAATGGAACGCCTTCCATCTTTTCAGTTACAATTCGTGCTGAACCTGCGATCGAATATGTAGATCCATTTGCGATCAAAGTGATAACTACACCATCATTCGTTTTAATATTATCGATGATGCGAGAACGATTATCGATCGAAAATCGTATTTTTTGTAAAGTAAGAGCATACACCCAGGAAATCGCATTTACATTAGGTGTCCCCTTTTCAAAATCAACTGTCGCAATCGTTACATATCGTTCTTTCTGAAGTAGTGGTAACATTTCTTCGGTTAAACCTTGCTCTACTTGATTCGTCATTTTTACCCCTCCAATGTTTCAGAAATCATTTTTATATTCTATAACCATCATACCATTATTTTAAGAGTTTGTTCAAAAAGGAGTGATTTTTCCTTTTTGAACAAACTCGAAGCAATGAGTGAAGCTGCTACATGGTTTTGAGTGCTATGAATGGGTTTCTCTAGGACGCCTAGCGAGTAAAAACATTGCCCTGCTTTTTTATACATTTCAATTATGTTACAACGATTATATAGCATTTTTATAAAAATTGCTCAAATATTACGATGAAGATAGCTTTTTCTAAGAAAATTGCTTAAAATGTAAGGAGAATGGAGTGATTGTACCCATGCGCGTTAAATGTGTTCTTTGTGATAAAATCGATAAATTAGATGATCATTTGCCGTTAGCAAAGCGTTTACGTAACCGCCCAATTCATACCTATATGTGTGATGAGTGTTATGAACGCATTAGAGAACGGACAGAAGCTAGAAAAGACACGGGCTCATTTCAATTATCGTTTAAGAAAAAAGAAGAGAACGAATGGATTTAAATCCATTCGCTCTCTTTCTCTATGCTTGCTCTTTTTCTTTCCGATGCTTATGTAATCGGAAACGGTACATCCCTAGAATAATACCAGAAATAAATAAGACAGCGATAATTGGAGCACCAAAAGCAAACTCCAAAAACCACATAACAAAACTTCCGATTATTAACACCACATAAACAATAACTTTTTTTAGAATTGGCAATTCTCTAGCAAACCCTAAATTAAACACAATAATTGTTAATAAGACGACAACGAGATAAGTCAAAAAACCATACCATGGATTTTCCGCCGTTAACCTCATCATCCAAGTTAACGCTTCTAATTCTTGTTCAGTAAACTGGCTGTCCATACCATCACCTAACTTTATTCCTTACTTTGCCGCAAGCTTTCTACGTTTTTCTTCACGCTCACGCTCTGATTTGTTTAAAATTTTCTTGCGAAGACGGATTGATTCAGGTGTTAATTCACAATACTCATCTTCATTCAGGTATTCAAGTGCTTCTTCTAGACTCATAATACGAGGCTTTTTCATCGTAACAGTATTATCTTTGTTTGCTGAACGCACATTCGTCTGTTGCTTCATCTTCGTAATGTTTACAGCAAGATCATTGTCACGAGTATGCTCCCCAACAATTTGGCCTTCGTAAATTTCAGTACTTGGTTCAACAAAGATCGTTCCACGGTCTTCCACTTGCATAATTCCATATTGACTAGTCTTGCCAGTTTCCATCGATACAAGAACACCTTGACGTCGACCACCTACTTGTCCAGGAGTCATTGGTGCATAGCTATCGAACGAGTGATTAATAATTCCATAACCACGAGTTTGTGATAGAAATTCAGTTGTGTAACCAATTAATCCACGTGCTGGTACTAAAAACTCAAGCCGAACTTGTCCACTGCCATTGTTCGTCATATTAAGCATTTCACCTTTGCGTTCTCCGACAGATTCCATAACAGAACCAGTATATTCCTCAGGAACATCAATTTGAACGCGCTCCATCGGCTCTGATTTCACTCCATCAATAACACGGATGATAACCTCTGGCTTAGATACTTGAAGTTCATAACCTTCACGGCGCATGTTTTCAATTAGAATAGATAAATGCAATTCCCCGCGTCCTGACACGACCCATACATCTGGGGATTCAGTATTTTCAACACGTAAACTTACATCTGTTTCAAGTTCAGACTTCAAACGTTCTTCTAGCTTTCTACTCGTAACAAATTTCCCTTCACGACCAGCAAAAGGACTATTATTCACAAGGAACGTCATTTGAAGAGTCGGCTCGTCTATACGTAAAATTGGCAGAGCTTCTTGATGATCTACCGGACAAACTGTTTCACCAACATTAATCTCTTCCATACCAGAAATAGCAATTAAATCTCCAGCTTTCGCTTCTTGAATTTCTGTACGTTTAAGACCTAAGAAACCAAACATTTTTGTTACACGATACTGCTTAACAGACCCATCAAGCTTCATTAAAGCTACTTGTTGGCCAACTGTGATCGTCCCTCTAAATACACGTCCAATCCCAATACGACCAACATAGTCATTGTAATCAAGCATTGTAACTTGGAATTGTAATGGCTCATCACTATTGTCAATCGGAGCTGGAATTGTTTCTATAATTGTTTCAAACAAAGAAGTCATATTCTCATCTTGCTTATCTGCATCCATGCTAGCAGTACCATTAATGGCAGAAGCATATACAACTGGGAATTCTAATTGATCTTCATTTGCACCTAAGTCAATAAATAAATCAATGACTTCATCAACTACTTCTGCCGGACGCGCAAAGTCACGGTCAATTTTATTTACTACAACGATAGGAATAAGGTTTTGCTCAAGAGCCTTTTTTAATACAAATCGAGTTTGTGGCATACACCCTTCATAGGCATCAACGACTAATAATACTCCGTCAACCATTTTCATAATACGTTCAACTTCTCCACCGAAGTCAGCATGTCCCGGTGTATCCATAATATTAATTCGTTTATCTTTATAATTAATTGCTGTATTTTTAGCAAGAATCGTGATTCCACGCTCTTTCTCAAGTGCATTAGAGTCCATTGCGCGTTCATCAACTTGTTCGTTTTCACGGAATGTACCTGATTGTTTTAATAATTGGTCAACTAGGGTCGTTTTTCCGTGGTCAACGTGGGCAATAATTGCAATGTTACGTATATCGTTACGAATAGTCATTTTTTTCTCTCCTTATTTGTTCATTAACTGTACAAGTATATCACAAATTCTTTTTAATGGAACAATTATCGACAATTTGATTATGAGGCCAACTTCTACAAGCTTGCCTTTTGGTGGGAAAATGTTATTTTATATCGACTATTATTGACTTATTTCTCCTTATTAAACAACGGATTTTCACTATTAGGAACATGTTTAACGTATTTGTCACATTGTTGGGGTTTTTCTTTTTTATAATTCGAGTTACACTTAGTTATAGAGAATGTTCGTTTTGAGGGGGGTCTCATATGAAAAAAGAGAATGTATTGTTTCTATTGCTTGCAGCCATTACAGTTATTTGCATTATGAGTATTGGTGTTGCCGTCGCTGAAAGAAGTATTCTTATAGCTATATTAGCCATCGCCGGTGTTTTTGTTGCAACAGGCCTTGGATTTACTTTGCGTAAAAAAGTAAGAGAGTCAAATGAACTGTAAACACTTTCGCCTGAATAACCTGTTCTAGAATGAAATTCGCTTTACTTTTATTATGCAACTCAAGTGATTTATGAGTGCTAGACCCTGTTATTAGTTAGAAACTTTTTAAATCATTTCTTTTTTGAGAATTAACGTAAAAAAAAAACTGCTGAGATGATGTTCTCAACAGTCTTAAGAGGGTGTCTTTCAAAAAGTCACCCTCTTTTTATTGTCTTCTCTTTAACATTATTCCTGTTTTTTCTTCTAGTGGACGTACGATCGCACAAACGTCTTGATTTCCGAACTCTTCTTTCGCTTCAGCTACTTTTCGTTCCCCTAGTTTAATCATATCTAGTGGCATATCAATTTGCTCAGCAAGTTCTAAAGCTAAGCGAATGTCTTTGTGTAGAAGATTAATGGAAAAGCGTGGATCGAATTGACGGTCAAGAATAGCATCGACTGACCAATCCATACTTTTTGAAAAACCTGCACTGCGCTTAATTAAGTCATAAGCAACCGCAGGGTCAACTCCAGCTTTTTCAGCCATTATGTAACACTCTGCCAACGCGGATTGATGCACCCCGATCAACATATTATTTAATAATTTTACAACTGTACCGCTACCTGTTGAACCAACATGAACAATATATTCACCAAACGCTTCCATCACTTGCTTCGCTTGTTCAAATGCTGCTTGTTCACCCCCACACATAATTGTAAGGGTCCCTGCATTTGCACCCATTGGACCACCACTAACAGGAGCGTCTAAAAATAATGCCCCTTTATCAGCTAATAACTTTGAAACATGCATGTTGGTTTCTCGATTAACGGTCGAATGGTCAATGACAATTTTCCCATCACTTGCACCTGCAATCAGACCATTCGGTCCTTCGTAAACATCGAGAATTGATTGGGGAACAGGTAAACACGTCATCACTATATCAACTGTTTCCATTAACTCCTTAGGCGAGTTTGCTTCAAGTGCACCGTAAGAGACTGCTTTATCCACTGGTCCCCTACTTCTACTGACTACGTAAGTTTCAAAGCCGGCATCTAGTAAATGGTTTGTCATTGGTAACCCCATCGTTCCTAGACCAATAAAACCTACTTTTTTCATATTTTTTATAACTCCTCTCCAACATAAGATGAAACCATCTCTTTATGAAGATCTGGCTTGCCCGCAATGACTGTACTTTTTTGTAAAAAATCTAAATGTTCTCCCTTAAACGTCGAAGCTCTGCAACCTACCTCTTCTAATAAAATAACCCCAGCTGCATAATCCCATGGTGATAGATTGACACTAATATAACCATCAAGTCTATCTGCTGCCACATAAGCTATTTCAATCGCCGCAGACCCATAAGACCTGATGCTCCTCACATCACGAACAAGAGCCTTCAGCGGATTGCGATATGGATTTTTTTCTTGAACTAACCACTTTGCATTCAACCCAATAATTGATTCATGAAGCGGTCGTTCTTTCACTGGTACTAGTTCCTCATCATTTATGTAAGCGCCCCGGTCACGTATTGCATGAAACAACTCATCATTCATAACATCATAAATAAGACCGACCATTCCAATCCCTTCATGATAAACCGCAACTGAAATTGCAAAATTATACCTTTGATGAACAAAATTCATCGTTCCATCGATTGGATCAATAATCCATACTGTTCCTTCTAATGACTCCAGTTCATCTGCAATCCCTTCCTCCCCTAAAAAAAAGTGCTCAGGGTACGTTTCTTGAATCTTATGATAAAAGAATGATTCTATTGCTCTGTCAACCTCTGTTACTAAATCATCCGGATTAGACTTGGATTCAATTTGAATTGGGTTTGCAAGTGATTGTTTAATCACACTAGCAGCTTCATATATCCAGGTTCTTGCCGTTTTTTCAAGCTCTAACCAGTCGACTGACATATACATGACCTCCTAAAAATCGAACTACCTTCCCTATCTATTATGGCATACATTTTGCAAATAGAAAAATATTAGAAAAACTTGGTTCTCGCCAGACAAAAAAAGAAACTCAACCGAAGAGCGCACTCAGGCGGTTCCTTCGTTTTACTTACTACCCAACCACCTCGCTCTACCCAATAATAACTAAAGTAGGTATGAGAAGGTGTTTCTTTTTTACACAAAAAAGGGAAGGTGACTCAGCGCTTATAAGTCACCCTCCATAAGAAAACTTGCATTATACTTCTAATAAAATCAGTTCTTTGCGAAGTTTTTCTAGTCGTTGTTTTGTTTGTCTAATCACACCTAAATCTTCATCGAGTAAAGCATCATGCAGAGTTGCGAGCTCATAGTCAATTTCGAGGCGCAACACCGGAATTCTCATTTCTCCATCTTCACGAATAAAAGCTTGCACAACTTGTTCCATATGGCTTCACTCTCCTTACGAATAATAGCTAAAATACTTACCAGTTAATATAAACTTAATTTTCTGTTATTTAAACTAATTTTATTATAGCACATGTAATATTAGAAGGAAATGAATAAAAAAAACAATAAATAAATTGAAGAGAACTTGACCTATCTTGTTTTTATTGAACATTTTCTATTGCAAATTATTCGAGTTAATTAGTGGATATATGATAAAATACAATTATAACTGATAAAGTGAGGTTACGAGTATGAGTTTGAATGGTTTTACAAAGTCAGATTTTGACGTATTTATTATTGAAGGACTAGAGGCAAGAATGAAGGGAATCCAGTCAAAGATTCAGCCGAAATTCAAAGAGTTAGGTGACCTTCTAACAAATGACTTATCTATGTTAGTTGGAAGTGAGATGTACCTCCATATTGCTAGACATGCCAGAAGAAAGGTAAATCCTCCAAATGATACTTGGTTGGCTATTTGCCACGATAAACGAGGATACAAAAAGCACCCACATTTCCAACTTGGTTTATTCGATGACCACTTATTTATCTGGCTCGCGTTCATATATGAAGCACCTAATAAAGCGAATATAGCTGAATCTCTTATAACGAACAGCAACCTAATTACGGAATTGCCGGGTGACTTCGTTATTTCATTAGATCATATGAAAAAAGAGGCTACGTCAATTGGTGAAATGAATGAAAGTGATGTTATTACTGCTCTAGAACGTCTACGTGATGTGAAAAAAGCTGAATTCTTAATTGGTCGTCACCTTCAACCTGACAGTTCTATTTTAAAAAATGGACAAACACTATTAGACTTCACGAAAGAGACGTATGAGCAATTGCTTCCTATCTATCAAAAGGCAATGGCACAATCCTAAGAAAGGCGCGCAACGTGTGGAGCCATTGTCCTTCCTTGACTCGGCTCTCACACTTCTTTGAATTCACTCAAAATTTTATAGTTTCTTTTCTTTTAAAGATAAAAATGGAAAGAGGATCGTTATCCTCTTTCCATTTTTATCGTTTTAGTCGTTGCTTCCCTTGCTTTTTTTACGACATGGTAACTTGATATCTCTAACTCTTCATCATATTGTTTAAAAAGCTGTTTTTCCTCACTCTTACTTGGCACAATCTCCTTCAATCGTTGATAGTGAGCCAGCAAAATCTCTCTGTCAATACCACCTTTATATGCTTTTTCTACGATTTCAAAAAAACGAATAACATCAATAACCTCTTGTTTAGACCAATCAAGTGAAATTGGTAACTTGGATTCCATTACTTCCTTCCTCCTCCCATTTTATTCATATACTATCATATGAACCATATGATCTTGTCTATTTTTTTATATTAGAGAAAGAATCTTTGCTTTCATCCTCATTTTTGATATACTCAAATTTGTTTTACAATCATTATGTTAGCAATAAGAAAAAAATGAGGTGAACCTGTTGTCACGACAACATCTTACTCCGTTGTTCACCGGTGTTCGTAACCACGCCGAAAAACAACCAATCCAATTTCACATCCCAGGTCATAAACAAGGAAAAGGGATGGATCCTGAATTTAAAGAGTTCATTGGCGAGAATGCTCTTTCTATCGACTTAATAAATATTGAACCTTTAGATGACCTCCATCATCCACATGGAATTATTAAAGAAGCTCAAGAGTTAGCAGCTGAAGCATTTGGAGCTGATTATACATTCTTCTCAGTTCAAGGGACAAGTGGGGCCATTATGACGATGATCATGTCTGTTTGTGGACCTGGAGACAAAATAATAGTTCCACGTAATGTGCACAAGTCAATTATGTCAGCCATTATTTTTTCAGGTGCTACCCCTATCTTTATTCATCCGGAAATCGATCCTGAGTTAGGTATATCACATGGAATTACAACAGAATCAGTTGAAAGAGCTCTAAGTTCTCATCCTGATGCCAAAGGACTTCTCGTAATAAATCCAACTTATTTTGGAGTTGCAGGCAACCTAAAAAAGATTGTCGAAATTGCCCATTCGTATAATGTACCCGTTCTTGTGGATGAAGCTCATGGTGTACACATTCATTTTCATGAACAGTTACCAATCTCCGCTATGCAGGCAGGTGCAGATATGGCAGCGACTAGTGTTCACAAACTAGGTGGTTCAATGACCCAAAGCTCAATCCTGAACGTGAAAGAAGGACTTGTTTCTCCAAAACGTGTACAATCTATTATAAGCATGCTCACAACGACTTCAACGTCATATTTGTTACTCTCATCTCTTGATGTTGCTAGAAAGCAACTAGCAACAAAAGGTGAGCGCCTCATTTCAGAAGTGATTGACCTTGCTGAATCAGCTAGATATCGAATTAACGAAATTGATGGTTTAGCTTGTATCGGCAAAGAAATCCTTGGAACGAAAGCAACATTTGATCTTGATCCCACTAAGCTTATTATCACCGTGAAAGAGCTAGGTATTAATGGTCACGAAGTCGAAATCTGGTTACGAGAGAATTATTCGATAGAAGTGGAAATGTCTGATTTATATAACATTCTTTGTATTGTTACAATTGGCGATACACAGGAAAAAATGGATATTCTGATTGAAGCATTAACTCGATTAGCAGCGGAACATGCTTCTTTTACAGAAAAAAGCCAAATTTCATCCGTCTATGTACCGGACATTCCAACACTCGCACTTTCACCACGTGATGCTTTTTATGCTGAAACCGAGGTTGTTCCATTTGCTGAGTCGGCTGGAAGGATTATTGCTGAATTCATAATGGTGTATCCACCAGGAATTCCGATTTTAATACCAGGTGAAATTGTGACTGAGGATAACCTCTCGTATATTCAAGAAAATGTAAAAAGCGGATTACCGGTTCAAGGTCCTGAAGACGAGACCTTTAGAACATTACTGGTCATTAAAGAACATAAAGCAATTCAATAAAAAAAACGGAGAACCGGGTTTATCTTAGGCTCATCATTTTAAAAAAGGATGAAGAACTTCTCATAAGAAGTCCTTCACCCTTTTTATTTATTATTTTTTCTGGTCCGTTGATTTGCAATGCTCACAACTATTTCCTTTTGCATAAAGCGTAGTGACTTTTTCACCTTCAAATATACCGATCGTCTTGTTACATGATTGACAAATGATAATACCCATTTGAATCATCCCCTTTATGCATTTTTGTAAGCGTTTTTAATTGCTCATACATATAATAATACATACTAAACATGACGTCAATCCCTATATTGTATGTCACATTATTTTTTTAAAACAAATAGAGGATGTCTAATAAGGTCCTCTTACCTTTTTAGACATCCTCTGAGCAATGGGGTTCATGCGCAAAGCCATTAACAATTTTTGAACCAGTCACTTAATATGTACGTGGATAGAACGTCTCATGCTGCACTTCTATGAAACGCCCTACCTCTTTAATAAAGATAAAATCTTCTTCGGTTGCTTGATAATTCTCTGTTGGTACATGTAAAACGATAATACCAAGTAGATGATGCTCTTTGTAAAAGGGCAAAAATAGTTTCTGTATTCCACCCTCTACTTGAAAAACAAATTCTCCTCTTATGGCGACTAAACTTAATATGCCATCTCCAAAAGGGAGAGACCGATCTAAATAACAAGGTCCATAACAGACTTTCATAACAAATGTTGTATCTGTCGACTCATAGATGGAAACAGAAAAACGACCTTTCATTAGATTGCCAATTGTTCTTGTAATCCCTACATAAAAACTAGATAAAGTTTGTACTTGTTCGCGTACTAGACCGATCTCAAGACGTAACTCATCAAGTAAATTCGACTTATCCATTGAGACAAACCTCCATCAGTGCAAACTGCTTATCTTTTTTTATAGCTTACCATAAAAGCCATTGTAAAAAGTTGTAGGGTTTCGACAGCTATTGTCGATGGCGCTCAGTTAGAACTTTAGTCCCAAATACGCTCTAACACTTCTTGAACTTCAGTTTGAGACAATGGTTTCCAAAATAGTTCCCCATAAATCAATAAGTCCTGATGCAAATGTAAACCTGCTTCATAATCTTCTGCTACTCCATCGCTTGTCCCCGAATTCCCGACATAACCAATTATCGTATCAGCTGTCACTCGATCTCCGACTTGCAAATCGTTTGGAATATCGTGAAGGTGAGCAAATCGGTTCATAACCCCTCCTTGATATTGCACCCAAACTTGTCTTCCTCTTAGACGATCAAAAATATATTCTGGCGTAGCACCAAGTTCAGCAGTTAATGCTAAGTCTTGGTTCCGTTTTTCAACAGATTCATATTCAGTAAAATCATGATCAGCTCTTACGACTACCCCATCTCCCATAGCATAAATCGGGGTTTCTGTTGAGATTCCACTCCCAGAAGCGAAATCATACCAGTCAATGCCTTCATGATAGCCATTTCGATACGCCCTTGGAGCTCCTGGTAAATGGCTTGAAACTGTACTAACTTGAGCACCTTTGATTGGCTTTTCTAAAAAAGACAAATACTCAACCATCTGGTCAACATCCCAATCGTCAAATTGAAATGCGTCAGGTGGACCTCCTACACGTTCAGTTGGACCAAACCATTGGAATGACAATTGTTCTTCTTCAAAAACTACGTTCGTCCCAAGAGCAACTTCTAAGAATTCAACAGGTAAATAAATTTCTTCTGTTCCTTCATTCCCTTCAACAATAAGATAAACATCTTCTGAAGGAATATATTCACCATTTCTCTCTAGCACCGGAACCCCGTCTATAAGATAATATTGATCATCATTAATCGTCACAGTTAATGAACGGTGAATTGGGTCAAATTCCCATTCCCCGCCAACAATCTCAACTAAATCATCTAATAGAAACCTAGCTTCATTTTCCGATATCGTAACGGCTAATTTTTCTTTGTTTTCACCCTCAATTTGGTGAGATTGATTATCGTTTACGACTTCTTCTTCGCTAGCTTGTCCTTGACACCCACTTAGAAACAATACAAAGAATAAAGCATACATAAATTTGTGTGTTCTTTTCATTTTTTTCAACCTTCCTACTACTTACTAAAATCGACATACCGTTTATTTTACCTTTCAGAGCAGTTGTTGACAAGAGTCGAAACATCTAATTTGAGCCGCTTTTCGAACAGATAAGTAAGAGAACATGCCAATGGTAATATAGAAAATTGGAAACGGTTCTAATCCTTATGCTACACTTAGACAAAGACAAAAGAAAAACTAATTAGCCAAGCTCTAGCTAATTAGTCGTCTCACGGTTATTCGTTTTAATGAAAGCTGGGTTGACAATTTTATACTCTTTTTCTCTAAGTCCTACAACAATTTCTTCTAATGCCTCAGATGTCCATTTTCGATCATGCATGAGAAGATTAGCCCCATTTGTAAGCAGTGATGTGTTAACCATAATGTCAGCTAACGAGTCAGCTTCTTGATATTCCTTTTCCCAATCATATCCGTATGTCCAATTCATTGAAGTCATGCTTTCTTCTTCTATAACTTCATTCGATATCTCCGTGTTGACACCGAATGGAGCACGGTAAAATCTCGGACGTTCTCCTAGGATCTCTTCAATTAAGTCATTTAGCTCAATGATTTGTTTACGTTGTTCCTCAGCAGAAAGCTGACTCATATTAGGATGTGTCATTGTGTGGTTCCCTATTTCAAAGCCCATCCCGTAAATAGCTCTCAACTTCTCTCTGTCTTCCTCTGTTTTTAAAAAATGACCATTAACAAAGAAAATCGCGCCTGCATTTAATTCTTTTAACGTTTCAGCCATTTTGACACTATACTTTTCAGGTGCATCATCGATCGTTAATAAGACTACTTTGTCATTTGTTTCATTAACTGGCTCTACTAGCCAATTTGTTTTGTTGATTACATACTGTTCTTTAGGTACCTCAAGATCTTCAGGATCTTCAGGATCTTCAAGTTCTTCAGGTTCTTTAGGATCCGTTCCACCGACCTCTTCCTTTGCTCCTTCAGGTTGTCTTTCGACAGTGTCTGCTTCCATACCATGATTAACCTCTTCACTGGGTACCACTTGACCTTGACAAGCACTAAGGATCAAACAGAAAAACAGGAAAATACAAATGCGTTTCATTAAAAATTCACCCTTTCTACATCATATTACAAATTGCTTCTGATTACGGAAACATTAGTATAACATACCTATATATCCCCCATACTAAGGTGTGTGTCATACAAAACATTTAAGATAAATAAGGAGTTTATGTAGATATGAAAAGCTGGATTGGAAGAAGAGTAATTAAAACAGGCTTGGCCGTTTTTATTACAGCCCTTCTATGTCACCTTATTAAGCTCCCTCCTACTTTTGCTGTTATTACTGCTATTGTGACAACTGAACCAACAGCAGCTGACTCCTTTAAAAAGGGGATGATACGATTACCTGCGGCTGCACTGGGAGCCACTTTTGCAATAGCTGTAGATTTTCTAATTGGCCAAAATGCGCTTACATATGCACTTGTAGCGATGCTTACAATTATCGTCTGTTCGAAACTTAAGTTTGATACAGGAACGTTAGTTGCTACCTTAACAGCTGTAGCAATGATTCCTGGAACAACGGATCATGCTCTCTTTGACTTTTCCATTAGAATATCCGGGACTTCTATCGGGATCATTGTTTCAACATTCGTGAACTTTCTAATACTACCGCCTAAATTTGGACCGATTTTAGTTAAAAAAATCGATGCACTATATGCAAAAACAGCAACTAACTTCTCTTCCATTATTGAGTCACATTTTTTAGATGATACGAAAGATCGAACGCATTACTATCGTCATTTACATGAAGAAATAACGACAGCTTATCAGTTAACGAAATTTCAGCATGATGAATGGCAGTATCGACGATCCAGTGAATTCGAACGACGTTCCTTTGGGTACTTACAGAAGAAATTAGATTATTTACATCTTACTCTTTTCCACATAGGGAAAATATGTCACTTACGATTAAACCAATCATTGTCACAAAATGACCAAGCTATCATTCGTAATACAATTGAATCTTTTTGTAAAATCTACAAGGACCATTATCATCAAATCACGACCTCTCATTTTACAAATATTGAAAAAATTAAGCAATTACAAAAACAACAAAAAAAACACGACTTATTCTTAGCCCAAATTTGCCATGAACTTTTATCTCTTCATGAAGTTACGACTGAATTAGCACAAATCACAACAGATGAACGCCGATTTTCAATGCAAGAGACTAGTTATCCTACTTATATATTCAAAAAGCAGGTCCTGTATGATTAGCAGGGCACGATCATACTATTTCTGTAATCGAATTAAGTAACTAACAAGCCTTACGTTTAATGATACTTAAATTCCATACGTTTATGAACCGTAATTTGCGTGCTTTGTTTGTATCCGACATATCCATTTTACTATACATGATGGGGGAGTTGTTTTTATAGTGGAACTTTTGTATACAAAAAAGATAGGAAAGCTTTTGCTATCGTTATTTTATTTATGTTAGGCTAGAACTTGGTTTTAATGAAGAAAGGTAGATGATTATGAAGAAAGTTACACCCGTTTTTACAATCTCTGTTGTGATCGCCGTTGCCTTTATTTTATGGGGGCTTATTGCTCCAACAAATTTAGAGACGGTCACAACAACCATTCAAAGTTTTATCACTAAAGAATTAGGATGGTTTTATCTTTTAGCTGCAACAGGCTTTTTATTTTTTTGTCTTTATCTTATTTTTAGTCCTTACGGAAAAGTTAAGCTAGGAAAACCGGATGACAAACCAGAATACAATTACTTAACTTGGTTTTCATTCTTATTTACAGCAGGGATGGGAATCGGTCTTGTCTTTTGGGGAGTAGCTGAACCGTTGTATCATTTCTTTGATCCACCATCTGCCGAACCAGGATCCAATCAAGCAGCCGGACAAGCGATGCGTTATGCATTTTTTCATTGGGGCTTGCATCCATGGGCTATTTATTCTATCGTCGCATTATCACTAGCCTATTTTAGATTTAGAAAAGAATCTCCCGCGGTAATGAGTGCCGTATTACAACCATTAATTGGCGAGAGGTCAAATGGCGGAATTGGAACCTCTATTAATGTGCTCGTTGTTTTTGCTACTATTTTTGGAGTGGCTACTTCTTTAGGCTTTGGTGCGGCACAAATCTCTGCAGGACTTGCCTATTTAATTCCTGGCTTACAGAATATGAACGCCATACTGCTTCAGCTTCTAGTTATTCTCGTCGTTACAGTTTTATTTATGATTTCTGCTCAAACTGGATTAAATAAAGGAATCCGCATTCTAAGTAAAACAAACGTTTATCTAGCCATTGCTCTCATGTTGTTTGTATTGTTATTTGGTCCAACAAGTTACATTATGGGGGTGTTTACACAAGGGATTGGAAGTTACCTTCAAAACCTTGCAGGAATGAGCTTCCGCCTTGATGTATACAATCCAGAAACGACTTGGGTTGAAGGCTGGACAATCTTCTATTGGGCTTGGTGGATCTCGTGGGCACCATTTGTTGGAACATTTATAGCACGTGTTTCAAAAGGACGTACCATTCGTGAATTTATCATTGGTGTTTTAGCTGTCCCATCTCTCTTCGGTGCATTTTGGTTTGCCGTTTTTGGCGGAACAGGAATTCAAATGCAACGTCTTGGTACAACAGATATAATGGATACGATGTCTACAGGCGGCATGGAAGTAGCTTTATTTGCTGTACTTGAACAATTCCCACTTGGAATAATCCTTTCTATTATTGCAGTATTTTTAATTTCATCTTTCTTTGTTACATCAGCTGACTCTGCTACGGTAGTGTTAGGCATGCAAACAACAAACGGAGATTTAAACCCACCTAACTCAGTGAAATTTGTATGGGGTTTGATCATCTCTGCGACTGCTGCTGTACTTTTATCTACTGATAAAGGCTTGGGTGCATTGCAAACCGCTGCTATTATTGCAGCCCTTCCTTTTACGGTTATAATGATTATGATGGTATTCTCTTTGATGAAGTCATTGAAATTAGAGAAACCGACTTTAGCTTCTGAAAAAGAGCGAATCCGTCAAGAACGTTATGAATTAAGAGAAGAACGAGAAAGACTTAAAGAAGAAAAGAATGCATTTAAGAAGGAAAAAATAAAATTTAAAAAAGGAAAATAAATATCCTTTAGCAAGATGTGTGATCGAGTCGATTACACATCTTTTCTTATTATCAATCATTTATATTGCTCTTGCAGAAAAACTTTAAAAGTCCTAAATATTTCTATTTGATTACAATTTTATATCAAATATCCTTAGTTAAACAATGCGTGCTAAAATAAGATACATTATAAAAGTAGTAACATATGTAATTAAACTAAGGAAGTGAATCGATTGGACAAGTATATCGAATTGATGATCCTAAGTTCTATTCTATTATTAAATTCATGTTTTTCAGCAGCGTCAGCGATAGAAAATCCATTACAACAACATACTGAAGAAACGATCACTGTTCTTTTTTCAGATTCCTCCACAATCCAAGATGAAAAAACGTATTATGATGCACTACTCGAACTGAAAGAGAATTACCCTAGTAAAATGCCAGATTTTTTAATTATTGATGCGAATGAACGAGATGCCATTCGTTATTTTAATATTGAACAGTTCCCAACTATGCTAGTTCTAACAGGTGACCAGGAAAATTTAAGGATGGAAGGAACATTGCCAAAAGACGAAATATTAGCACATTTAATAGAAATTTTTCATGTTGATAAAGAAGCTATACTTCCTCTCTTGCCATCTTATCTTACAGACTTATATGTACTAAGTGTGAATTAAACACAAAAAAGACACCTTAGTAAGATGTCTTTTTTTGTTTATTTATTTTACAATATGAATTGGTGTACCAAGTGCAACTTCCGCTGCTTCCATCGTAATTTCACCAAGTGAAGGATGCGCATGAATCGTTAATGCAATATCCTCAGCAGTCATACCTGTTTCAATCGCAAGGCCAAGTTCAGCAATCATATCAGATGCGTTCGGACCTGCAATTTGAGCACCGACAACTAAACCATCGTCTTTACGTGTGATAAGTTTCATAAAGCCATCAGTTTCATTTAGAGATAGCGCACGACCATTTGCAGCAAACGGGAATTTCGATGCAACAACATCAAATCCTGCTTCTTTCGCTTCTGCTTCTGTATAACCAACGCTTGCAAGCTCTGGATCAGAAAATACAACAGCAGGGATTGCAAGGTAATCAACTTCAGACTTCTCTCCAGCAATTGCCTCAGCTGCAATTTTGCCTTCATAAGAAGCTTTGTGCGCAAGTGGCGGACCTTCAACAACGTCTCCAATTGCAAATATGTTTGAGACACTTGTACGGCATTGTTTATCAATCTTAACAACACCACGGTCGTTAAGTTCAACACCGATTTGCTCAAGACCTAGCTCATCCGTATTTGGTTTACGGCCTACTGTTACTAGGCAGTAGTCAGCCTCAATTACTTCTTCTTTGCCTTTCACTTCAGCTGTTACCTTGACGCCTGTTTCAGACTGTTCAACGCCTTTAGCCATTGCTTCCATTTTGAAGTCTACACCGTTTTTCTTAAGGCGACGCTCTACAAGCTTGGCCATTTGCTTTTCGAAACCGCCCAAGATTTGTTTGCTGCCTTCAAGAACAACAACTTCTGTTCCCATGTTGGAATAAGCACCAGCGAGTTCAATCCCGATGTACCCTCCACCGATAACAACTAATTTCTTTGGCACTTCTTTAAGAGCAAGAGCACCCGTTGAGTTAATAACACGATCTGTATATTTAAACGCAGGAATCTCAATTGGGCGAGAACCTGTTGCAATAATACAATGTTTAAAATTATAAGTTTGCGCACTTTTCTCATCCATAATACGAACTGAATTTTCAGAAGCAAAGTATGCCTCACCACGAACAATTTCCACTTTGTTACCTTTAAGAAGTCCTTCAACGCCTCCCGTTAATTTCTTAACAACAGAAGCTTTCCATTCTTGAACCTTTTCGAAATTAACCGAAACTTTTTCTGCAATAATCCCCATATCTTCAGAATGCTTTGCATTATGATAACGGTGACCAGCAGCAATTAATGCTTTTGAAGGAATACAACCAACGTTTAAACAAACGCCACCCATTTCTCCTTTTTCAACAATTGTTACTTTTTGTCCTAGTTGTGCTGCGCGAATTGCCGCAACATAACCTCCAGGACCTGAACCAATGACCAGCGTATCTACTTCATTTGCAAAATCTCCGACAACCATGCATTACCCCTCCATTAATAATAATTGTGGATCGTTTAATAGACGTTTCACGTGGTTTAGTGCATTCTGAGCTGTTACGCCATCAATTAGACGGTGATCATAACTGATTGAAAGAGCAAGTACAGGAGCAGCTACAATCTCGCCATTCTTCACAACTGGCTTTTCTTCAATACGACCAATACCTAAAATAGCGACTTCTGGGTGATTAATAACTGGTGTAAACCAGAGTCCACGAGCCGAACCAACGTTAGAAATTGTGGCAGAACCGCCCTTCATTTCCGCACCACTAAGTTTACCATCACGTGCCTTACCTGCCAACTCATTAATTTCATCAGCAAGTGCGAAAATTGATTTGCGATCTGCATCTTTTACAACTGGTACGAACAGACCATGCTCTGTATCAGCTGCAATGCCAATATTAAAGTAATTTTTATAAACGATTTCGTCATTTGCATCATCAATTGATGCATTTAAAGCTGGGAATTTACGTAAAGCAGCAGTAAGAGCTTTTACAACATAAGGCAAGTACGTAAGCTTTGTTCCTTGTTCAGCAGCAATTGCTTTGTACTCTTTACGATGTGCAACCAACGCAGAAACTTCAATCTCATCCATGTGTGTAACGTGAGGTGCTGTATGCTTAGAATTAACCATTGCCTTAGCAATCGCTTTACGAACACCTTTAAATGGAACGCGTGTTTCTTGTTCACCAACTGGACTAGAAACTGGCTCTGATTTTTGTGAAGCTGGAGCTGCAGCTGTCTTTTCATCTGATTGAGCAGGCGCTTCAGTTGTTGCACCACCATTTAAGAATGTATCTATGTCTTCTTTCACAATACGACCATTCTTCCCAGTTCCACTTACTTTAGAAATTGCTACACCTTTTTCACGAGCATACTTACGAACAGACGGCATAGAGATTACACGTGCACCATTATCTGCCTCATCTTCATTCGCAGTATCTGCAGCAGGTTCAGAAGATTTAGCTTCTTCTTTAGCAGGTTCAGCTTCTGCTTCAGGTGCACTATCTTCTTCTGCAGGATTAGCATCACCAGCATCAATCGTTACAAGAACGTCACCAACAATACTTACAGTACCTTCCTCAACATGAACTTCTAGTACTTTCCCATCAACCGGTGATGGAATTTCTACAACTGCTTTATCATTTTGAACCTCAAGAAGAATGTCATCTTCCTTAATTTCATCGCCTGGTTTAATAAACCACTTTACAATTTCACCTTCGTGAATACCTTCACCAATGTCAGGCAGTTTAAACTTATATGCCACTTTGAAGTGCCTCCTTTAAATGAACAGTTAAATTAGTCGAAAAGGAAAGACTCCCATCTTTCCTTCTCATACGCTTGTCTATTCTTTAGAAAATCTTCTTTTTGAAATTTAGAAATTAATAACTTTTTTCGCCGTATCTACTATGCCTTTATAATCTGGTAACCAATCATCTTCAATAGTTGCAAAAGGATAGATCGTGTCAGGAGATGTCACACGAAGGACTGGTGCTTCCAGACTTAGTATTGCTCTTTCCGTAATTTCTGCCACAACATTAGCAGCAATACCAGCTTGCTTCTGTGCTTCTTGAACGACAATTGCACGGCTCGTCTTTTCTACAGAAGTGATGATCGTGTCTATATCAAGAGGGCTAATTGTCATTAAATCAATAACCTCAACATCGATACCTTCTTTTTCAAGCTCTTCTGCAGCTTTAAGTGAAGAATGTACCATTGCTCCGTATGTAACAATAGTTAAATCCTTTCCTTCACGTTTAATATCAGCTTTACCTAATGGGATCGTGTACTCTTCTTCTGGTACCTCCGCACGGAATGAACGATAAAGCTTCATATGCTCAAGGTAAACAACCGGATCGTTATCACGAATCGCAGAGATTAAAAGACCTTTTGCATCATAAGGTGTTGAAGGAATAACAACTTTCAAACCAGGAGTTTGAGCCATAAGTCCTTCTAAACTATCTGCATGCATTTCAGGCGTTTTAACTCCACCACCAAATGGTGAACGTACTGTAATTGGTGATGTCAATTTCCCACCAGTACGATAACGCATACGATTCATTTGGCCTGCAACAGAATCAAACACTTCGAATACAAAACCGAAAAATTGAACTTCCATTACTGGACGGAAGCCAGTAAGTCCTAAACCAATCGCTAAACCACCGATACCTGATTCAGCAAGTGGAGTATCAAATACACGCTCTTCACCAAATTCTTTTTGTAAGCCCTCAGTCGCACGGAATACCCCTCCGTTTTGACCAACGTCTTCACCAAACACAAGAACATCTTCATTATTCTTAAGCTCATTACGCATTGCATCCGTAATTGCTTGAATCATTGTCATTTGTGCCATAGGTTACTTCGACTCCTTTGCTGTATATTCTTCCATTTGCTCGCGGAGATTTGCCGGTAACTCCTCAAACATAAAGCCAATTAGATCCGTTACTTTTTGTTTTGCTGTTCCATCCGCTTTTTTCATTGCTTCTTTAATGTCGCCTTTTGCTTGTTCCACTACTTCATTCTCTTTTTCTTCTGTCCATAATCCTTTTTTCTCTAGGAATTTACGGAAACGAACAAGGGGATCTTTTTTTGTCCACTCATCATCAAGATCTGAAGAACGGTAACGAGTTGGATCATCACCAGCCATTGTATGTGGACCATAACGATAGGTCATCGTTTCAATAAGTGTTGGACCTTCACCAGCTAATGCACGCTCACGAGCGTCTTTAGTTGCAGCATATACAGCAAGGACGTCCATACCATCTACCTGAATTCCCTCAATACCAGCAGCGACTGCTTTTTGAGCAATTGTCTTTGCCGCAGATTGCTTCTCAACAGGTACTGAAATGGCAAAACGGTTGTTTTGTACGATAAATACAGCAGGAGCATTATAAGCACCAGCGAAGTTCATACCTTCATAGAAATCGCCCTGTGAAGCACCACCATCACCTGTATATGTGATAGCAATATTGTTTTTCTTTTTACGTTTTAGCCCAACTGCAACACCAGCTGCTTGAATGATTTGAGCACCGATAATGATTTGAGGAAACATAACGTTTAAGCCGTCTGGAAACTGGCTTCCAGCATAGTGTCCGCGGGACCATAAAAATGCTTGATGTAACGGTAAGCCGTGGAATACAATTTGTGGAATATCACGATAACCAGGCAAAATCCAATCTTCTTTGTCTAGGGCAAATTGACTCCCTAACATTGATGCCTCTTGACCTGCCACTGGCGCATAGAAACCAAGGCGACCTTGACGGTTTAATGAAATTGCACGTTGATCCCAAATTCTTGTATACACCATGCGTCTCATAATTTCTTGTAGCTGTTCATCACTTAACTCAGGCATAGCAGCTTCATTAACAACTTCGCCCTCTTCATTTAAAATCTGAAACGTCTCAAACTGATTTTCTACTTGCTCTAACGTTTTTGTACTCACTACCTTCACCTCTTCCTTTCAAATGAAAAATAAACTCAATCGTTTTTTTATTGAATTAAAATGACTATAAGTTAAGTAGTAAAATCTACTTGACAAACCTCTCCCATAGGATGCCCAATCTCTACTCATACATAACCTCTATGGTAAAGTTCGAAACAAAATTTCGACAAGCTTCGCTTAGCCACATATGTATAAAAATACGATTGATGTTGCATCGCAAAACTTCAATTGATCTGTATTAGTCGATTCACTAACAAAGTAATACAACACAACTTACAAAATTAAGTCTACATCATCTTATTAAAATCCGTCAATCCTTTTGTTTATCTATTTTTTATAATTCCATCAAAATGTTTCGCATCTCTAAAAAGTTTTGTTGTTATATATCAATTTACATTTACAATAGTACAGATTCCCTTCTAAAAATATAATCTTAAGTCAGGCTCATTTTATCCTGTATTAAAAACAAAAATTGACTCAAACTATTAGCACAGGCATTTTCACTAAAAAAGCTTAACGCACTATTCAAACAGTACGTTAAGCTCTGCTACTTTATAAAACTCTCTTTTTAATTGGTTATACTCATCTGTCTTTCTGTTAAATTCTTCTTTATATCCTTCTACTTTTTCATATGTTTCATTTACATTGTCAATTTGACTTTGAAGATCCTCCATAACTAAGTCTTCTTCCTGTAACATCTCAAACAATGTTCTATCTAAGTTAATTGCTTCAAAGTAACTGTCGTATAATTGTTGATAATGATCATACCGGTCTTGCATAGTCTTTACCAAATCAGTTAACACATCAGCAAGCTCAAAATCTTCAATCTTTTCAACTTCTTCTATTTTCTTGAATTCTTGATAACTTTCTTCAATACTTTCTTTTTCTTTTTTTATCATTGTCTCCCTCGATTGAATCGAAACAATCGCTTCGTCTGCTACTTGAACGATTTCCTCAAATTCATCCATACCAAGAGCAATAATTTTCTCAAAAAGTTCATTCTCTCTTATTTCTGCTTTCTGTAATGGTTCTTGTTGCTTTTCAAAAGGTTGTTCAAGTTCAACTGCAGCCTCTAGATGGTGATAAACGGTATTTGCTGGATTTTCACCACAAGCTGTTAGCAGTACGATTGTTACTAGAAAAGTTGGCACCCACTTTACAAAACTCAACATCCATTTCCCCCTATCCTGTGTACCTATTTACTTCTAGACTAAATGAGTATGTACAAATTGTACAATACATTGAATTAGTAAATCTGTAAACGTTGCTAGTATATGAGCGCAACCTTGGTAATATGAGCCTGTCCTTTAATAAATGAATGAGTTTATTTAAAAAGAATCATAAAAATGGGCATTCGTCCAACCAACGATCCTCTTCCTGCATAAAGTAATTAGTGAATCGCAACCAATGCGGTGCCAAGACGACAAAGGAGGAATGTCAAATGTTTGGATATGGACACGGTCAAGGTGCAGGATGTTGTTATGACCCTTGTGGATACGGATACGGTGCTCCAGTTGCAGGAGCAAGCTACGCACCAGGTGCAGGTAAAGGTTTCGCGTTAATCGTTGTACTTTTCATCCTGCTTATCATTGTTGGAGCTTCTAAGTTTGGTCATTGCTAATATGCACAAAAGGAGTAAGGCTGCTGCCTTGCTCCTTTTTTTCTGTATTTAAACTTAAACCTCTTATGAGAAGCCTCTGACACTTTTTACAACCGTTTCGACAAGCTCCAAAATTAAGTTAAAAACGGAAAGTGATCGTTAAAATAGCTTTCTTAATGGAATACTACTTGATATTTCGTAGGTTTCTTCATAAAGTTAATGTATAAGCAAAAGGAGTGATACATAAATGTTAACAATGAAAGATATTGTTCGTGAAGGAGACCCTGTATTAAGAAAAGTGGCAAAAGAAGTTTCTCTTCCAGCAAATACAGAAGATAAACAAACCTTGCAAAAAATGCTTGAGTTTGTCATTAACAGTCAAGATCCAGACATTGCTGAAAAATATGAACTAAGACCAGGTGTTGGGGTAGCTGCTCCTCAAATAGGAATTTCTAAGCGCATGTTTGCTGTTCATGTTACCGATGAACAAGACCAGCTATATAGTATGGGACTATTTAATCCTAGAATTGTTAGCCATTCTATAGAAGAGACTCATTTAGAGGGGGGAGAAGGCTGTCTCTCTGTTGATAGAGATATTCAAGGTAACGTTCCTAGATATTCTAGAATTACCGTTAAAGGAACAAACTTAGACGGGGAAGAAGTGACATTACGTTTACGCGGCCTAGTAGCAATTGTTTTTCAACATGAACTTGATCATCTTAATGGTATTATGTTTTATGATCGTATTGAAAGCTTTAAAGATAAGCTAAAAAAAGAGCTACCTAATTTACATGCATAAGAACAGTGATTCCTCTTCCTAATTTGAACTTTAGGAATGAATCACTTTTTTTTATCCATTTATTACCTTGAACAGCAGATTTACAACCAACACATACTATACATAACAATCCTCATTAAGTGGCAGGAAAAGATAACAACAATAAAAGAAGGAGCGTGAACCCAACATGTTACGTAAATGGCGTAAAAAAATCGTAAAAGGCTGTAAAAACTTACTCCCTAAAAACCGACTTATAGAAGTTTAATCAATACCACTCTGGTTAATACTGCATAAAGTTTACCAAATAATGCTCCAACTCAAAGAAAAACATGAAATGCGGAGTCATTTGCTTTATAATGAAAATATAACCAATGGTAAGGAGAGGTAGTAACATGATATTTAAAGTATTTTATCAAAAGAAATTTAACCAAGTTCCTGTACGGGAATTTACGGAATCGCTCTTTGTTGAGGGAGAGAGTGAAGCGGATGTACGTAAAAAGCTCGCTTCACGCAATTATAATATTGAGTTTGTAACACCGGTCTCTGGAGCATATCTTGACTATGAACAACAAAGCGAAGATTTTAATGTGGAGTCCATTTAATCCATGAAACAAGTGAAAAACAACCAAACTGCCGTCTTTGCCTTAGGCGGATTAGGCGAAATCGGTAAAAATACGTACGCTGTTCAGTTTCAAGATGAAATCATTCTTATTGATGCTGGGATTAAGTTTCCAGAGGACGAACTTCTCGGCATTGATTACGTCATTCCTGATTATTCTTATTTAGTAAAAAATGAAGATAAAATTAAAGGCCTTTTTATCACACATGGACACGAAGATCATATTGGTGGTATTCCTTATTTACTTAGGACTATCAACGTCCCGATTTACGGGGGGAAATTAGCTTTAGGTCTATTAAAAGGAAAACTAGAAGAACACGGTCTTTTACGAAAAACAAAGCTTCATGAAATTCATGAAGACCAAATTGTTAAATTTACGAAGACATCGGTATCGTTTTTCCGAACAACGCATAGTATTCCTGACTCTTACGGAATTGTTGTAAAAACCCCACCAGGGAATGTTGTGCATACAGGTGACTTTAAGTTTGATTTCACTCCAGTCGGAGAACCAGCTAATTTAACAAAAATGGCAAAAATTGGCGAAGAAGGTGTACTCTGCTTATTATCAGATAGTACAAATAGTGAAATTCCAGATTTCACTATGTCAGAAAGGAAAGTTGGAGAAAGCATTAGCAATATTTTTAATAAAGTTAATGGACGTATTATTTTTGCTACATTTGCCTCCAACATCCACCGCCTTCAACAAGTGATAGAAGCTGCTGTTCAATACGGTAGAAAAGTAGCTGTCTTCGGTCGCAGCATGGAAAATGCATTAACAATTGGTCAAGAATTAGGCTACATAAATGCACCTAAAGGTACATTTATTGAACCATCTCAATTAAACAAACTGCCTGACACTCAAGTAACGATCTTATGTACAGGTAGCCAAGGTGAACCGATGGCAGCTCTTTCACGTGTTGCTAATGGTACGCACCGCCAAATTCAAATCATTCCTGGAGATACGGTAGTGTTCTCATCATCACCAATTCCAGGAAATACATTAAGTGTAAGTAAGACAATCAATCAGTTATATCGTGCTGGTGCTGATGTCATTCACGGATCATTAAATGATATTCATACATCCGGCCACGGTGGTCAAGAAGAGCAGAAACTTATGCTACGCTTAATGAAGCCACAATATTTCATGCCTATTCACGGAGAATATCGCATGCTAAAAATGCACATAAGGCTTGCTGCAGATTGTGGAATTCCTGAACAAAACAGTTTCATTATGGATAATGGCGATGTATTAGCTCTCCACCCAGAAGAAGCTGGCGTTGTCGGAAAAATTCCATCAGGGTCTGTTTATGTTGATGGAAACGGAATAGGTGATATTGGAAATATCGTGCTAAGAGATCGTCGGATCCTCTCAGAAGAAGGTCTTGTAGTCGTAGTCGTCAGCTTAAACATGAAAGAGTTTAAGGTTACAGCTGGTCCTGACCTCATCTCTCGTGGATTTGTCTATATGAGGGAGTCTAGCGACTTAATTCATGAAGCACAGAAGCTACTTGCAGGGCATTTACACGAAGTGATGGAACGGAAAACAACTCAATGGTCAGAAATCAAAAATGAAATTACAGATTTACTTGGTCCATTTTTATACGAACGAACAAAACGTAAACCGATGATTTTACCGATCATAATGGAAGTATAACTTTTAGAAGGATGACTTAAGATACATTAAGTCATCCTCCTTTTTATTTTCATTCAAGTTTACTCCAAAAGGGAAGATCGTTCTTTGAAGTGCGGTAATGGCTACGAGGTTACTCCAAAAGGGAAGATCACCCCTTTGGAGCAACCTCTTTAATTAAACAATCTTCTCCACGTTTGTGAACCTACTATTCCGTCTACTGCAATTGCTTCTCTTCGTTGGTATTTTCGAACCGCTTGCTCAGTAAGTGGCCCGTATAGACCATCTACTCGAACATTTAGCGCTCTCTGAATAAGTTTTACGTCTTCTCCTCTTATATATGGAGTTTGAACAGACAGTAAGCGTTGATAACGTCCTCCTCTGCTCTGTTGAATCCTATCTAACGCTCGCCACGTTTGCGGGCCAACAATTCCATCTTCTGTAATACCTTCACTTCTTTGAAATTCTCGAACTCTTGCCCCTGTTTCCGGTCCAAAGATTCCATCTGTAGCAGAACCTATTTTCCCTTGAACTTCTTGAACATCAGTTCCCCTCATCATTGGGCTGATTAAGCGAAGCATTCTTCTCGTCTCCGTTCGATACATTTCTTCCCGGTCATCTGGCTCATCTGTTGGAGAACCATGTTCGATTGGTTCTGTTGCTGGCTTATAGTCACGTAATGCTTCACGAGTCTCAGGACCGACGATACCATCTACTGAGATCGAAGCTGTTCGTTGAAATCGCATTACTGCATCAGCTGTTTGCGGACCAAAGATTCCATCAATTGGTCCAGGATGAAACCCTATTTCATCTAAGCGTTCTTGTAAGGCTTTAATGTCATCACCTTGATCACCTCTAGAAAGAATCGTTCTCTTCCTAGCTCCGGCAACATAACTCGGAGACGGAGGTGGGCTCTCAGAAAAGTTCGCCCCCTCCTCACGTAACCAACTTCGAAATTTCTGCATACTAATTGACGGACAAGGTTTCCATGAGTATCCAGGAAATTCGATATGGCCCCATACATTATCAATTGGAATAGTTAATTGATCCATTAAACTTCGAGTTAAATCCAAGGTTGCTTGGCGCTGGGCATCTGTTAACGATTGTGTTCGAAAGTCTCCAACCATACAAATGCCCACTGCAAAACTATTACTATTTCCAACGTGATAACTAACAACTTCTAAATCATGGCATAAACTAATCGAACCATCCTTATCTATAACATAATGGTACCCAATACCGGGCCAACCTAATTCATTAACGTGATAACGTGCGAACGCTTCTGCGCTTCCAGACGTCGTCGCGCTATGATGGATAGCGATATTTCTAATTGCACTTCGAGCTCTTCGTGTGTATGATCTCGAACGACTAGATGCTAGAGAGCTTCTTTTATCTATAATATTCATCGAATGATCACCTCATCATATATATATGAAGAAGTAATCATTCGTGATGTAAGCAAAACACAAGAAAAAAGACTGACGTAATGGACTTTATACCCCTGTCAGCCTTTTCTTATTTATTCTTTTATACCTAGAACTCTATTTACACGCTTCGTCAGCATTTTCATTCCGCCGCCGCCAGCTTGAAAATGACGAAGTTGTCCTTCCCCATCAAATACATAATAAGCAGGTACATATTCATTCTCAAAAGCATCAGTTAATTTGTGTTGATCATCAACAAAAATCGGTTGAGTAATTTCGTGCTCTTCCGCTACTTTTTTAATTTCGTCTAAATTCAAATCTTTTTCAGAACGTGGCATATGCACAGCAATGACGTTTAACTTATCTTTGTAAGTATCACGGAATTCATTAACATTAGGCATTGCTTCTTTACACAAACCACAACTAATTGACCAAAAGTGAATGAGGGTTGGCTTATCTCCTACTAGATCACTCTTTGTGACTTCTCCGTTTAACCAAGTTGACGCCCCTTCTAATTCAGGCATTTGAGACCGTAGTTTTAACGCCATTCAAACCATCCTCCTCTTGAATTATCTTAACTTGGATCAAAAAAGGCCTAACATTGCTGCTAGACCTTCTTGTGTTTAGATTCTTACACGTTAAGTGTTTCTTGACCTGGTTTCCAGTTCGCTGGGCAAAGACCACCCGTTTGAAGAGCCTGAAGTACGCGAAGAGTCTCATCTACATCACGACCAATGTTGTTATGGTTAACAACTGAGTACATTAACTCACCTTCTGGGCTAATGATAAATAAACCACGTAGTGCAATACCTTCTTCTTCGATAAGAACACCATATTCACGAGATACAACATGGTTTGTATCAGCTGCAAGTGGATATTTCAACTCACCAAGACCATTTTCATCACGAGAAGTGTTAATCCATGCCTTATGAGTGTGAACTGTATCAGTTGATACTCCAATGATTTCTGCATCTAAATCTTCGAATTCATCGTAACGATCGCTTAGAGCTGTGATTTCAGTTGGACATACGAACGTGAAATCCATTGGGTAGAAATAAAGAACTGTCCATTTGTCATTCTTCATGTTTTCTTCTAGACTCACCTTTGCAAATTCTTTGTTCGGCAATACTGCGTCCATTTCAAAACGCGGTGCTTGTTTTGCTACCATACGCTTGTCTGTCATATGTACAACCTCCTATTAATAAATAAATATCTTTACAGCCGTCATTATAAAAGAAGTTTTAATACTAGTCAATATTAATTAATAATAAATATAAATAGCATGTAAAATTCTTTTACATTAAAGCACAAATAGTAGTATACCCACGTCTTGTGCTTCTAAACGACTCTTACAAATTTAATTATAACAATGTTTTCTCTGAAAAGCGATTAATATGCTTATCATTCTCAATCAAATGTACAACCTATTTGAGAGGAGTGTTTTTTTATGCTACTATTAATTCTTAATATTTTTATTATGTGTTTGAAACGAACTAAAATAAGTTACATCTTTATTGATGTAGTTTGAAATTAGGAGGGATACAATGGAACAATGGGTAAACCAATTTTCAGGTGGGGTATTTTTAATTGGCTTAGTGACAATTATTGGCCAAATCGTGTTAGCAATTTTAGCTTTCTTAATTGCGCGTTCAATTGGAAAAAGGCTCATCCAAGGTGGCTTTTCAAAAATGGAGACGCAAAAAGGTATGTCTGCCGGTCGCGTAAAAACACTAGAGAAATTAGCGGTTAATGCTTTTTCCTATGTTCTAATATTCGTTTTTATTACAATCATTATTAGCATATTTGGACTAGATGCTACTGGCCTGATTGCTGGTGCCGGTGTTGTTGGACTAGCTATCGGATTTGGAGCGCAAGGTCTTGTCAGCGATGTTGTTACGGGATTCTTCTTATTATTAGAGAAGCAAGTTGATGTTGGTGATTATGTTACAGCTGGTGGGGTAGACGGAATCGTAGAAGAAGTAGGTTTACGAAATGTCCAAATTAGAGGCTTTGACGGCACGTTACACTTTATTCCTAATAGAGGAATCAGCAATGTCAGCAACCATTCACGTGGTAATATGAGAGCACTTGTAGATATGAGTATTTCCTACGATGATAACATCGATGAAGCAATGGCTA
This sequence comes from Halalkalibacter lacteus, assembly GCF_036663595.1. NCBI lineage: Bacteria > Bacillati > Bacillota > Bacilli > Caryophanales > Bacillaceae > Halalkalibacter > Halalkalibacter lacteus. Next base: position 111,869 of record NZ_JAWRVL010000008.1, on the reverse strand, counting down.
TCCTTCAAGCCGCTTGTGACAAAATAGCAAGCGAAGATGAAACCATTAAAGAGGGACCTAATGTTGTCGGAGTACAAGGTCTAGGGGACTCAGATGTCGTCATCCGAGTAATCGCAAAAACAGAGAATATGGAACAATGGGCTGTTGAACGTAAATTACGTAAAGCTCTAAAAGAAGCTTTAGATGCGAATGACATTGAAATCCCATTTCCACATCAAGTATTTATTGAGAAGAAATAATAATACCGTGTATTAAATTAGACTAGACTATGGTTATATCGACAAGGAGGCTGAAACAAAATGTTTCAGCCTCCTTTGTTTTTATTGCTGATGTCCGATCGATTGTTCAACTTGTTGGCAAATTTCCTGAGCTGTCATCCCATGAGCATTAATAACAGACCCTTTAATAGCCGCATCTTGAACACCCATCACATTTTGATCCTGCCCAGTAATAACACAACAGTCACATCCTTGTGCATCTTGCTCCTGCTTTAATTGAACAACATCATATCCCATGGATTGCAATTGTTGTTGTACATCTAATAATGATTGTTCGACACCGATTTTTGGCATCACCAGCACCTCCGCTAGATTTTAATTCATAACACTTATTACTGTTTCCCATTCTTTGCTAACTATGCACCAAAACGATAATTTTTAGGAAGAAATACAACCGTCAATAGGATAATTGATTATTCATTTCATACAAAAAAGCCGTCTGGAAAGACGACTTTTTTGTCATTATTTAGCAGAATTATGTTGCTTAAAGTATTCAATTATAGTTTGAACTGCAAAAGGAATCGCATCTTCATTTGGTTCTAATCTAGCATCATGTAACCCAAATGGACTTTCCACTCCTAGCCAAAACATCATTCCAGGTATTTGCTGTAAAAAATAACCAAAGTCTTCCCCAGTCATTGCCTCACTACAAATAGAAAGATTCACATTTTCATTCGCCTTTGCAAACTCAATAAATGAATTAGAAACAGTTTCGTCATTATAAACTTGACAATAATTTGCACCATAGTCGATCTCAACCTGGCAGTCAAATCCTATTTCTAGTCCGTTTAGTAACGATTCAATCCGTTTTTTTATGACTTGCATCGTTTCAATTGATTTTGTTCGAATTGTTCCTTCAATTACAGCAGTGTCTGCAATAATATTTTGTTTTGTTCCACCTTTGATCACTCCAATTGTAACTACACCAGCATCAAGAGGATTTACATTACGCGAAACAATTGTTTGTAGCTGCGTCACCAAATGACTAGCTGCTACAACCATATCATTTGCCGTATGAGGATACGCTGCATGACCTCCTTTTCCCTTTAAATGGATAAAAAGCTCAGACGTATTGGCAAAAAGTAAACCTGGTTTGGTTGCAATTGTTCCTACCGGATATTCTGGAGCTATATGCAATGCCAGAATCTCATTAGGCCACCATTTCTTTAACTGTTCCGATTCAAGCATTTGCTTTGCGCCACCCGGACCTTCTTCAGCCGGTTGAAAAATAAAAAGCTGATTTTGACTCGGTTGTTTATGGGCAAAGTAACTAATCACACCTAACGCTATTGTCATATGGATATCATGTCCACAAGCATGCATATTTCCTACATGCTTAGACTTATAATCGTTATAGCTTGTCTGTTCTTCAATTGGCAATCCATCTATATCTGCACGGTATGCGAGCGTTCTAGAAGGATCTTTCCCCTCAAGATAAACAAAAATCCCTGTTTTCCACAACTCTATTGTCATAAATTCCTGAGGAAGTTCTTTGAGGCGATCCAAAAGATATTGTTGTGTTTTCACTTCCTCGTAACCTAGTTCAGGGATCCGATGCAGATCGCGACGAATACGAATTAGTTCTTCCGTAAGTATCATTATCTTTCCCCTACTTTCAAAAGAGTTTGTAGCTGTTTCTCTAAAACTCCAATAAGCATTGAAACCTCTTCACTCGTTAAGGTTAATGGAGGCAATAATCGGATAATCGTTTGCTGAGTTACATCAACCATAAAGCCGTCATCTAAAAGTTGATGTTGAATCGATTTCACCTCTGAGGCTTCTAGATTCATCACTAATCCAAGCATCATTCCTTTTCCTCTGACACCACTTACTAACTTGGGGTAGGTGATTTGTAATCGTGTTAGTTCATCATATAATTTTTTGGCTATTTTTGAACCTACTTCTAATTGTCCATCCTCTATTAACACGTCAATGACCGTATTACCAAGTGCAGCACTTAGTGGTGATGGAGCAAAGGTCGTCCCATGGTCACCAGGTTGAAACAAGTGAGATAACTGCTCAGCTACTATAATTCCTCCAAGTGGCAAACCTCCACCAATACCTTTTGCAAAAAGAATCACATCTGGTTTAATCCCTGCATGTTGATAAGCAAAAAACGTGCCTGTCCGGCCAATCCCAGTTTGAATTTCATCCATGCAGCACAATACACTATATGTTTGGCAAAGCTCTGAAATAGCTTGAAGATAAGATGTTTCAAGCGGGACAATCCCACCTGACCCAAGGACAGGTTCAACAATGATAGCTGCTGGCTTTTTTGCTTGGAAAATATGTTCAAGAGTAGCAACATCATGAGGATCCACTTCATAAACAGGAGTGTCAGTAACCGGAAAATCCTGATACACACCAGGCTGCCTCGTCAATTTGATCGCACCTAGCGTACGACCATGAAAGCTTTTTTTTAAAACAACGACGCCCCGACGCTCTTCAGTCTGTTCTTTCGACCATTTATGAACAAATTTCAACGTTGCCTCTGTTGCTTCGGCTCCAGAATTTGTAAAGAAAACCTTCCCTTTTATTGAATGCTTTAGCAAGCGTTCTGCCAGAGCAATTGCTGGCTTATTATAAAAAACGTTTGAAATATGCAAGAATTTAGCACCTTGCTCTGTTAATGCTTTGATTATTTTTGGATGAGAATGACCTAATATATTTACAGCTAGTCCCGTAAATAAATCTAAGTATTTTTTTCCCTTTTCATCTATTAAATAATTCCCCTCCCCACGCTCAATTACAATGGGTAATCGACCATAGGTTGACATAATTGTCTGATTGTCACGTTCTATCCAACTCGACACCGCTCTATACCCCTTTCACTCTATGTAAGGAAAGAGCTTTGCCAAAGAGGTTAACACCTAATCGACAAAGCTACTCATCCCACAACTATTAGTTATCTTCATTTAACCGTCTAAGTTCTTGCTTAATTTCCGTTTTTCCTTTTGTCTTTTCATCAATTTCCTTAATTACTCGTGCAGGTGTACCAGCAACTACCGTATTCGGTGGTACATCCTCTGTAACCACAGCTCCAGCTGCTACAACAGCGCCCTTACCGACCGTTACTCCTTCTAAAATAACACAATTAGCTCCAACTACAACGTCATCCTCTACGACAACCGGTTTAGCAGAAGGAGGTTCAATGACACCGGCTAAAACTGACCCAGCACCGATATGACAATTCTTCCCGACTGTAGCTCGTCCACCTAAAACTACATTCATATCAATCATCGTACCTTCACCAATTACAGAACCAATATTAATGCTAGCACCCATCATGATAACAGCATTATTACCAATTTCAACTTGATCACGAATGATCGCTCCTGGCTCAATACGTGCTTGAATATTTTTCATATCTAGAAGAGGAATCGCAGAGTTACGACGATCATTTTCAACAACAACATCTTCGATTCTCGCTTCATTTTCTTTTAGAATTGGTTCAATGACACTCCATTCACCGAAAAGCACGCCAATAGATCCTGTAATAAATGCCTTTGTATCAGCACCAAAATGTAAGTCTTCTAGATCACCTTTAATATGTACTTTTACCGGTGTTTTCTTTTCACTTTGTGAAATAAATTGAATAATTTCATTTGCATCCATCATTTTCATTATAAGTCCTCCTACTTTTTGAACAATCTCTTCATTATGATAAAGATTTAAGATGAAAAATGCAATCATCAAGCACGTTTTTCTTCTATAAATCCAGGAAAAATAAAAAGTAACTCTTTTATTTTTTTTAAAAGTGGCTTCACTACTTCAAAGTTCTAAAGTAACAAGTAAGAAATTAGCCTAATATGATAAGTAAAACCGTTATTGTTACAATACTAAATAAAGTAGTTATTAGTGTAACACTTGATACAAGTCGTGGTTGTGAATCAAATTGGACCGCATACATGACAATGGTCGCTGCTGAAGGCATTGCTGCAGAAACAATTAATACCTTTGCCATAACTGGATCCATTGGTAACAAAAGCGTAATTCCATAAGCTATCGCAGGAGATATCAGGAGTCTAACGATCGTACTATAGGTTACGATGCCCCACTCAAAATTGCCCCATTTTATTCTAGCTAGTTGCATCCCTAAAATAATCATTACCGTCGGAATAGCTGCCTCAGCAATTATGTCTACTGTTAACATAAAGTTAGAGGGAACAGACACGTTTAGTAATTTCAATAGAATTCCGATTAAGAAAGCATACGTAGCAGGCATTTTCATTACTTCTTTAATCGCAATTCCCACTCCGGCCTTTCCTCTCGCAGCATAATAAACTCCTATACAATTCATAAGAATCGATTGTAATACAAGAAACATAACAGCATAAGCGAACCCCACTTCGCCATATGCAAATAAAATAATCGGCGTTCCATAATTACCGGCATTCATAAAAGCTGTAGATAAAATGAGCCCCCCTTCCATAGACTGGTCATATTTTTTTATTTTGACATAAATCTTATTTATGAAGATGATTGAAATTAAAATAAGCAATGCAAAAACAATCATATAAAATGATTGGATATTCAACTCCGAACTATAAAAAGTTCGAAAGACTAAACATGGTGTCATAATATAAATGGCCACAGTCGAAACTGACTTGATTTCCACTTTTTTCCATCTCTGAACAACAAACCCAATTAAAAACACAAGTAAAACAGGCATTACAACTTCAAAAAATATTTGCATATGTATCCTCTCCAACTCTTAACTCCACTACTAGTTACTAGTCTATTATACTCCTCTTGAAAAGAGAGTTGAAGAGGCTGTTAAAAAAGAGGAACTTTCACCTTTTGAACAGCCTCTAAGCAACATGCGGAGCAATCAAACCCACTTTAATAAAAAACATTTTATTTCCCCGGCAAGAATGTAGGAGATTATACAAGCATCCTTATCAATCGACAGAGCCAATTGATAACAAAATTAACGCACTTTTGTTATACTGAATTTCACACTTTAAATATTTGTACTATAACAGACTCTGCACAAAGGTACAGAGTCTGCTTGTAATATACGGAGACTAACATAAAATGCGTCCTTTATTATTGAAACTGAGCTTCTTCCGTCGATCCTTTTAGGGCAGTTGTAGACGAAGTGCCACCAGTTACAGCCTGTGATATTTCATCAAAATAACCTGTTCCTACTTCACGCTGGTGGCGTGTTGCTGTATATCCTCTATCTTCACTTGCAAATTCTGCTTGTTGCAGCTCCGAATAAGCCCCCATACCTCGATCGCTATATCCATGCGCAAGCTCAAACATACTATGATTAAGGGCATGAAATCCTGCAAGTGTAACAAATTGGAATTTGTATCCCATCTTCCCAAGTTCCACTTGATACGTTTCAATTGAACCTTTATCAAGGTTCACTTCCCAGTTAAAAGAGGGAGAGCAATTATAAGCAAGCATTTTCCCAGGAAACTTAGAGTGGATAGCATCAGCAAATTGTTTCGCTTCTACAAGAGATGGCTTTGACGTTTCACACCAAATCAAATCTGCATACGGTGCATATGCAAGCCCTCTAACAATGGCTTGATCAATGCCTGCATTCGTTCGGTAAAAACCTTCAGGAGTACGCGTTCCTGTTATAAATGGACGGTCTGTTGGGTCAATGTCACTCGTAATTAAATCAGCTGCATCTGCATCTGTACGGGCAATAACCACTGTTTGAACACCACTTACGTCAGCCGCTAATCTTGCAGCTATCAAGTTTCGAATAGCAGTTTGGGTAGGTATAAGTACTTTTCCGCCTAGATGACCACATTTTTTCTCTGATGCTAGTTGATCTTCAAAATGGACTGCCGAAGCACCTGATTCAATCATGCCTTTCATTAATTCAAATACATTCAGTTGACCTCCAAACCCTGCTTCTGCGTCAGCAACGATCGGAGCAAAGTAATCAATGTTACCTTCCCCTTCCATATGCTGTATTTGATCAGCACGTTGAAGCGCTTGATTAATTCGTTTTACAACACTTGGAACACTATTTGCTGGGTATAAACTTTGATCTGGATACATCTGCCCAGCAAGATTCGCATCTGCCGCAACTTGCCACCCGCTTAAATAAATCGCTTTCAATCCTGCTTTTACTTGTTGAACAGCTTGATTCCCAGTTAATGCTCCTAACGCATTTACATAGTCTTCTTCATGTAGTAAGTTCCAAAACTTCTCTGCTCCTCTGCGAGCAAGTGTATGTTCCACTTGTACAGATCCTCTTAAGCGAACAACATCTTCACCTGAATACGGCCTTTCAATCCCCTGCCATCTATCATCATTTCCCCACTGTTCCTCTAACTGTCTTGCTTGTTTTTGTCTAGATTCTGTCATGATAATCTCTCCCTTTTCTTTTAGATTAATAGTTTTTAACCAAGACTTTCCGATACAATTTCACCCATATAACACTAAATTCTCACCTCATGATTCCAGCCACGCCGTTACTAACTAAAGACGCATTTCTTCTCCGTTTCTTCCTTTCACCGGGTGCCTAGTCATCAACATCTTCTTACAAAACCTGGTCAACTTTTTCAACACACTTATACCTTGTAGTGCTTTATAGCTCATTCTCCCCCTCCACTTAATGTGTATTAATACAGAGTGTATATTACAAAATTATAATATAACAGTATCGAGTTGAAAGCAACCATTATTTTCTTTTTTTTTGAATATTTTCATTTTATTTTCTGATTGAACATTTCTAGAAAAACTACCTAACCCCCAAAAAACAACCCTTGAAAATTATTGTTTTCAAGGGTTACTTCTTCTTATTATTATTATTTTTTACGACAATATGGACTACAACTAAATAAACTATTTTCAGAAATTCTATACGGTTTTTTTAGGCTTTTTATATCCTTTTACCTCTGTCTTAAAGACCTTTACAATCCCGACACTCATCACTAGTAATATAATGGTTAATGGGAATGCACTAACAATGATCGCTGTTTGAAGAGCATTCAATCCACCAGAAGCCATTAAGACAATAGCAGATGCCGATAAAATTAATCCCCATGTTATTTTAATGAAATTCGATGGGTCCATATCGCCTTCCGTTGTTTGCATACCTAGAACAAACGTTGCTGAATCAGCAGAGGTAATAAAAAACGTAGTAATAAGAAAGACCGTTACAACAGACAATAGCCCTCCAAGCGGCAAATGGTTAAAAACATAAAACAAACCCGTCTCTAAACTTTGACCAGCGACATCCACCCCTTGCAAAAGATCTAAATAAATTCCCGTACCTCCGAATACAGCAAACCAAAATGCACAAACAAGAGTTGGAACAACGAGAACAGCAACCGTGAATTCCCGAACAGTTCGTCCTTTTGAAACACGAGCAATAAACATTCCAACAAAAGGAGACCACGAAATCCACCAAGCCCAATAAAAAATTGTCCATCCTTGCGTCCAGGCTGCTCGATCTGCATCTAATGGAAATATTCGCATCCCCATCTACGGAAGGTTCTGGATATATTCTCCGAACGTGTGAGTAAATAAGTTTAATATAAACAATGTTTGTCCAAGTATTACCATTGATATCAATAAAATTGTAGCAAGTATCATATTTGCATTACTTAAATATTTAATACCTCGCTTGATTCCTGTACTCGCTGACAAAATAAAAAGAACAGTGATTATGGCGATAATTGTTAGCTGAATACCAAAGTTAACTGGAATTCCAATTAAGTAGCTTAAACCTGCATTGATTTGTTGAGATCCAAGTCCCAGAGATGCACAAACTCCAAATAAAGTTGCAAAAACAGCAATAATGTCAATTGTGTAACCAATAGGGCCTTTAACGCGATCACCAAGTACAGGCGAAAGCGTGGCGCTCATTAATCCAGGTGCATCTTTTCTAAACTTAAAATACGCAAGGGCCAATGCAACGACAGCATAGATCGCCCAAGCATGAAATCCCCAATGTAAATACGTATAGCGTAGTGCAATTAAGGCAGCATCTCGTGTCCCGCCTTCGCCAACCGGCGGTGCAGCATAATGTGAAACAGGTTCTGATACACCGTAAAATAAAAGACCGATTCCCATACCAGCACTAAAGAGCATGGCAAACCATGTTGGACGACTAAACTCCGGTTGATCAGTGTCTTTTCCAAGCTTAATTTTCCCATACTTACTAAAGATTAAAAATAACGCAAATACCAAAAAGAAGGAGGCTGCTAAATTATAGAACCATCCAAAAGCATTTAAGAAAAACGTTTGTAAATTGGTCATTACGCTATCTAAGTGATCAGGAAAGAACGTTCCCCACGAGACAAAAATAAGAGCACTGACAACAGAAATTTTGTAAGTGATAGTCAAATTTTTCACGATTATCCTTCCTCTCATATCAAAAAACAAATCGGATTAAGCTCTCTGTTCTATCTTCTTAGTTTGCAACAATGAGCGCTATTTTATTAATTCTAGTTACATATAGACAAAGAAAAAAAGCTCACTTTTCGCTTGAACTTTTTTTAAACATTTCGGCTTCTATATTAGATGCTACATTCTCATTTTCTACGTAAATACTTCTACTTGGAAAAGCAATCGAGACACTTTCCTCTTCTAAAATTTTCATAATTTCGAAATTGATCTCTTCTTTAATTCTAAACCATTCAACCCATGCGATTGTTTTTGTAAAAAAGTATAAATAAATATCAAGGCTCGAACTGTTAAACTCATTAAAGCGAACCATAATAAGGTCTTGATCAATTTCATCATGCGATCGCAGAAGCGACTCCATTCTTCTTGAACACGTTTCAAGCTTTTCTTTGGAGGTAGAATACGTAACACCAATCGAAAACGAAATACGGCGTTTCCCCATTTCGGACCAGTTAGTAATTGGTTCGTTCGCTAGTGTTGAATTGGGAATCGTTACGATAGAATCGGCAAATGTACGTATTTGTGTACTTCTGAAACTAATATCTACGACCGTTCCTTCTACCGAAGGAGTTTGAATCCAATCCCCTTTTGAAAAAGGTTTCTCTGTAATAATGATAACACCACCAAAAAAGTTTCCAATCGTATCTTGAGCAGCTAAAGCAAATGCTAAACCACCGAGGCCAAGCCCTGCAATAAAACCACTAATTTCATAACCCCACTCACTTGCAATCACAACAATAACAAGAGCAACTACAGCAAAACGCAATATTTTTGATAAAAAAGGCACGACCATACTGTGTTCATCTAAATCAACATTGCGCGCGAGGCGAAAAATAGCCGTCGAATATTCCGATGTGTAATTATATAGCCCCCACCCAACTAAGATGATTATAATGGACCTATAAATATGCTCGACAAACGCAATTGTTGTAAAATTAAAAGGCAAATAGACTAGAGCTAAGTATGTCCCTAAAACTATCCAAAATGTCCGTAAAGGTTTCTCAAAAGATAATAATATGTTTGAAAATAAAACTGTCGGCGTCTTACGAAGTGTTGTTAAGATAATTTTAAAAATATATTTTGTAAATATTTTACGAAATAACAAAAAGATCGAAAATATAGCAATCGCAATTCCGATATCAACCAATTCTAATCTGTTTAAAGAACGTAAAAATGCATCCCATCTCCAACTATCTAATTCCATTTTTTATCCCACCTTATTCATGTCGTATTTTATCATAAGAAGGACGAAATGGACAGTATCATGAATGCAACTTCGCAAGTTTACATATAGGTGGTTATTTTCTTTGCTTCAACTAGAGCCATTTTTTGAAAAGCAAACAACAAAAGAAGGATGATGAGAGCCGTAGGTTTAAAGTCAACGATTTATAAATTTCTTAGGGTATGGAACGATATTGATGCAGTCAGAAAAGGAAGAGTTGGAAAGCGAATCGGTCGGCGCGTAGCTGGTCGTGATACTGGAAAAACCATCCGGAAATTATTCAAATAAAGTAATCATTATGAAAGACTAAATTCAAAAGCGATTCAGTCTTTTAACAGTCCATGACAAAGTTACTTAAAGATCATTCAATTAATGATGATGCTTGCTTTTTCCATCCCATTTAGGTATAAACCCATTTTGTTCTAACTTGATATAGTGCTTATCAAACATAGACGCAATTTTTTTGCCTTTTTCTTCTGTATAGACCCCATATTCTACATATTTGTTAATAACTTCTTTCTTTTTTTCCAATACATCCTTATGTAATTTTGCTATTCCTACTTTTTGTTCTTCAGTAAGCTCTACTTTTGATTCAATTTGATCAGACACTTCCTCAGCTTGAATAATTGTAGGGATGATTACAGCCACAAGAATGTACCATCTCTGCCAAGTTTTTTACCAGCAGTTGCCACGAAATTTACCACTTGCTGTCAACGTGTTTACCAATAGGAATACGTCAAGGATTTTAAAGTAAAAAAGCCTAATCCCCCTTATGTTTACCGAGGAATTAGACTTATGGTCTTCCGCAATCGCGCCCGATTCTATTGAATAGTATCGTTGTACTGCGCATTAAATAAAGCTGTTTTTTATCTTGCTTTTAATACTATCGCCCTATCACTTAATATTAGTATATAATTCGAAAGCCACCTGATTAAAGGTGGCTCTTTTACTTACTCTTTCTTATTTAATTATCTCCTATATTTTCCATAAATCAAGTAACGATTAAAAGAAAAATTTAATAACGTTCTTCAATTATAGAGCCCGATTGTTTAAATATCACTTTTTAAATACAAAACCATATGTCAGTCCATAAAACGCCCAGCAACCATAAACTTTGATTGCTAATTAAACGTAAATAATAGGTAATTTTCGTTCGAAATCATTCTCTCTACTTACATTATACTACTCATTATAAATTATTTATAGACTACACTTTCTAAAGTTCCTGTCCTATACTGTTATATACAAATCTAAAAATATAAGAGGTGTATAAGTATGAATGACAAAAAAGATGTCTTAGATAATGGTCCTTTCTTTCATGGTACTAAAGCAGAACTAAAAATTGGAGATCTTTTAGAACCGCAACACTTATCAAATTACCAAGACAAAAAATCTAACTATATATATTTCACAGCAACATTAGATGCGGCTAAATGGGGTGCTGAATTAGCAACATCTAAATCAAAAGAAAGAATTTACATTGTAGAACCATTAGGTGATTTTGAAAATGATCCGAACTTAACTGACAAAAAATTTCCTGGAAACCCAACACGTTCTTATAGGTCTATATCGCCTTTGAAAATAATAGCTGAATTAAGTTCATGGGAAAGACATTCCGATGAAGAAATAAATCATATGCTTACATCTTTAAAAAAGTTACGTGAACAAGGAAAAGCTGTAATATACGATTAACCTTCAACATCTATAAAGTCATAACTTAAAAGAAAAAGATTGTCTAAGAATTCATATGATTTCACAAAGTCGTCTAAAAATCAAAATCCTTGTTGCGTAGTATACGTCTACTACGTAATACAAGAATTAATCTGGACCGTTTGCAGAAGACTGATCTTATTAAATTCAATCAATTTTTTATAAGATTTTTGATTCTCAAAACTATGGTTTTATATCTTGCAAAATACATCTTTTATCACCAGAAGGACTGTAGTGGTAAATGCTATGTCAGAGGTGGTACATTTCAATGGCTGTAATCATAGGGATTGCAGAAGTACCTGCTACTGCCACAACAAACACCAAACATAGTAACCATTTTTTCAATTAAACCACTCCTTCATTATTGACTCTCACTTATGTTGAGTCATTTTTTAGATATTATTCTAATTATCTTTCGCACGAATACTGTTTTAGAGTCCAGAAAAACAGTCTCATTCGTACTTTAGGTCTTTTAGCTTGTATTTTTCAGAGTTGGACCATGAATCACCTATTCTCTGCTTCATTACAAACACCGCTCAGGCATTGACCTAATTAAATGGCCGAAACAGCCTCCAATGCTAGAAACTACTTTTCACATTACATAAAAGCCCTACTATGAGTGGATTTCTCATAAGTAGGGCACAGATCATAGAAATTATTACAGCTATTAGCTTTCAAACCCCGCATCAGGAAGTTCATTGTCTTTTTCACGATTTTCTTGAATTGCATCATCAACGGTTCCTTCCACATACGCATCACTAACTTGTTCATGCGTAGTAGCCAAACCTTGTTCAACTTCCTCTGAGCTTTGATAATCTGATGGCTGATACGAATTTTCAGCAACAGCTTCTGATGATGGATATGAATTTTTGTCCTTTTGTTTTGCCATTTTAACCCTCCTTTATTTCTCCGTTATTATCTGTTATATGTTTCTATTTATGTATTTTCCTTAAATAATGCTCGTTGATTTTCTATTCGTTTAGATTATTTTACCATCCATTTAATAAAGGACCTTTCATCTTCATCCGTTTTTCTTGTTAAGTTCTTTTCTATAGAGCGCGGTAAATTGGATATTTCGAGTTTCCATTCATATGGATATACCTCCTACATGGTACTTTTACATACTAATCCCCTTTTACTCTTCTTTTAAAACCTACAAATTTGAAAATGAATTTGTACTTTGCGTCAATTCTAGATTCAATGGAAAGCAGACGATAAATGAAGTCCCAGCTTCCCCTGTTTTGATTTCAATATTTGCCGAGTGACGTGCTGCAATACTATAACAAATTGCTAAACCTAAACCTGTTCCCTGATCTTTTGTTGTGAAGAAAGGAGTCCCTATATTCCCCAAAATTTCTTTTTCAATTCCTGGACCATTATCATTAATTTCTAATATCACTGTTTCGTCTACCGTATACGTTTTGATTTCTAGCGTGCCATCAGGGTTCATTGCTTCTAACCCATTTAACCCTATGTTTAAGATTAGCTGTCTTATTTCTTTTTCATCTAGGAGTAACATTGGACATTCACTTAGTTGTAATTGAATTACTTTATTATTCATAAGTGCTTCTGCTCTTAGTAAAGGATGCAATGTCTTAATAATTGAGTTGAGGTCTTCTTCCCTACGGTTATTTGCTTTATCTTTTGCTAACGTCAGAAACTCTGTAATAATCCCATTAGCTCGATGCAATTCATCAATCATTAAGTTAATGTATTCTTCTGGTTGTGGCACATGCTGCTCGCTTTTAGCTAGTTGCAAAAAGCCAAGAACTGTTGTCATTGGATTCCTGATCTCATGTGCAATTCCAGCAGCCATTTCTCCAACTAAATTTAAGCGATCTAAACGAGACACCTCTTTCTCCAATTTCACTAGATCAGTTACATCCGTTATCGTACTAATGATACAAGACTCTCCATTAATAGTAGCCGTTTCAGTTGACAGCAAACCCTCACGTAGCTCACCTTTTTTAGTCTTATATGTAATTTCTTCATTATAATATGCATCACTGACGTCATTAGGCACGTTTTTATCTGATAGTATGCCATTTGAAGTAGATGTAATTTCCAAAACATCTTTTGATTGATCTTCCAACTCTTTAAATTGATATCCTGTAAACTGGATCCAACTTTCATTAACAGCTACATAGCGTTTATCGAGTAGGGAGCGAATCGCCATTAAATTGGGGCTAAGCTGAAAAATCTTACGAAATCTTTCTTGGGATACTTGAAGTTCCTTGTTAGCCTGCACAAGTTCCCTTGTTTTTTCATCGATAATGTTTTCCAAGTTGTTATAGCTTTCTTGAAGCTCTAGTGATTGCTTCTCAAGCAAATTATTTTTCTCTTTTATTTCGTTTTGTTTTCTGTGAAGCTGAATAAATGCTTCCACTTTACTTTTTAAAATGATCGGATTAAATGGTTTAAAAATGTAATCAATCGCACCTGTTAAATACCCTGTGGAAACATGTTCATTGGCCTTACTTAATGCGGTAATAAAAATAATGGGAATATGACTTGAATTTTTTCTTTTTTTTATAATGTCTGCAGTCTCAAATCCGTTCAAGCCTGGCATTTGCACATCCAATAAGATAACAGCAAATTCATACTGAAGTACATACTTTAATGCTTCTTCTCCTGAGGCCGCAGCCACTAAATGATAATCATTAGAGTCTAATACCGCCTCTAAGGCCATCAGGTTTTCTGGTCGATCATCAACCATTAATATATCAACCTTATCCCGATTAATCATAAACTACCCCTTTATCTTCAATTTCTCGATTTTTTCCCTTTAATATATATTTTTTCCTTCAAATTGAATTCTTCGAAATTGTTTGATAACTGATATACCTGGATTGACTCTTTGCTTCCTATCCCTAAAAAGCCTCTTTCACTTAAACTATCAAAAAATAAATCATATACTCTGTTTGTAAGATTCTTATTAAAATAAATGAGAACATTTCTACACACGATCATTTGAAACTCATTAAATGAGTGATCCGTCACTAAGTTATGATGGGCAAAGATAAGGTTTTTCTTTAGAAACGGATGAAATTCAACTTGATCATTATTCACCGCATAGTAATCTGAAAATTCCTTCTGTCCCCCTGCTTGCTGGTAATTTTTTGTATAGCGTTGCATGTGTTCGAGTAGCACTTTGCCTTCTTTTGCCTTTTCAATGATCTCTTCATCCATATCTGTAGCGTAAATCTTTGTTTTATCATAAATTCCTTCTTCATGTAATACAATTGCCATTGAATACACTTCTTCACCAGACGAACAACCAGCATGCCAGATCTTTATAAAGGGGAGTTCTCGTAATATCGGAACGATCTCTATACGAAAGGCTTGAAAGAAACTAGGGTCACGAAACATTTCTGTCACATTAATCGAAAAATTACGTAACAATTCCTTCATAACTGTTGGTTGATTAAACACTCTTGCTTGAAACTCTGAGATTGACTTTACATTCTCAATCTGGGCACGATACCATATTCTTCTCTTGATCGATGAATACGCGTAATTTCTAAAATCATATCCATATAACTGGTAGATGCCTTCAAGCAATAATTCTACTTCAATTTTCTCAATTTCATTTTTCTTTTCTATTTGAGTTTTCTTTTCTATTTGAGATTTGTATTCGATCAAGTCGTTCATAGTTCACCAACTCTTTAAATCTACTTATGTAGCCAAACTTTTATTAACGAAAGCAGTTGCCCCATATTAACAGGCTTACTTATATAATCAGAAGCTCCTGCATTAAGACATTTTTCTTTATCGCTTTTCATCGCTTTTGCCGTTAAAGCTAGGATCGGTAATTCAGCCCATTTTGCGTTCTTTCGAATAGCTTTCATCGCTTCATATCCATTCATCTCTGGCATCATTATATCCATTAATAAAATATCAATAGACGAATGACTTGCTAAAACGTTGAGCGCTTCTTTTCCATTCTCAGCAAATACAACTTTCATGTTCTGTGCCTCTAATGCCGTTGTTAAAGCAAAAACGTTTCGCATGTCATCATCAACAATTAATACCATTTTATTTTGTAATTGCTCATGGATCATTTCTTTCTGAATACCCATTTGCTCAACAGTAATTTCCTTAGGATTACCATCCAACATCTCTTTTTCCGCTACTATTGCTTCATCCTCGACTGTTGCTGCAATTTCTTGAATAGCAGTTTGATGAATATCTGCTATTCCATCATAATCTGGCAAAGATAGAGTAAAGGTACTCCCATTTCCTTCCACACTTTCCATTTCAATGTTTCCACCTAATAACTCGGAGAGATCTCTACTAATAGATAACCCTAACCCAGTACCACCATATTTTCTTGATGTTGTTCCATCTTCTTGATAGAACGCTTCAAATATACTTCGCTGCTTCTCTTTCGATATTCCAATTCCCGTATCAATGACGGAAAATATTACTTTGAAGCCCTCTTTTTCTTTCCCTTGTTTTATATGGAGCTCTACACAACCTTTATCAGTGAATTTGAATGCATTAGATAGAAGATTCTTTAAAATTTGTTTTAATCGTTGATCATCTGTAAAGAGTATACTTGGTGTACCTGGATCAACCTTTAATTTAAAATCTACTCCTTTTAGATTGGAAACTGGTGCAAATTGTCTTTCAATAAATGCCTTCACATCAGTAATTAACACTTCTTCAGCATACACATCGATTTTACCTGACTCAATTTTAGATAAATCTAAAATATCATTAATTAAATCAAGTAAGTCACTTCCTGATGAATAGATTGTTGCTGCATGGTCAATTTGTTTTGGCGTTAAATTTCCCTCTGTATTTTCCGCTAGCATTTGAGACAAGATCAGTAAACTATTCAATGGTGTTCGTAGCTCATGTGACATATTTGCAAGAAACTGCGATTTGTAACTTGAACCTAATTTAATATTTCTATTTTTTTCTTCTAGATCCTTTTTTATCAATTCAAGCTCTTTCGCCTTTTCATCTGATTGTTTGTATTGTTCATGTAACTGTTCATTAATCAGACGTAACTCTTCTTGCTGTTGCTGAAGTTCCTCTGACTGTGTTTGCAATTCTTCAGATTGTGATTGAGATTCCACTAAGAGTTCTTCTATCTTCATATGATCTAAAATTCGCTCAATACTAGTTCCTGATGCTCTACTAAGTTGCTCAAGAATTCGGATTTCTGAATAAGTAAAGGGTTCAAACTTTGCTAATTCTATGACACCTAATACTTCCCCTTCAAAATCAATTGGAACTAATATTAATGAAGTTGGTGTAGCCTCTCCTAATCCAGAGCTAGTTGAAATATATCCTTTCGGCAGATGATTCACATGCATCATTTTGTTATCTTCTGCGCACTGACCTACCAATCCTTGACCAATTTGAACTTGTTTAACTACTATATCTTTCTCTTCACGCGCATAACCTGCTATTTTTGATAAAGTTCCCCCTTCCTCCTTTATGTAAATAGCCCCATAAGTTGCTTTTACAAATTGAGAGATATTGGTCATAATAATTTTCCCAAATTCATTCATCTCTTTTATACCTTGAAACTTCATTGCTAATTCTGCATAGCGTGATTTAATCCAATTTTCATCTTTTAATGCATCCGCGAATTGCTTTTCTTGTTTAGAAATTGTCTCAAGAGAATCTGCCATGACATTGTACGCACTGGCAATGTCGCCAATCTCATCTTTCGTTTTCACATCTATCCGTGGCAAATGTCTAGTTGAATGAGTAGATACATTTGTCATAACTCTACTCACACTATTAATGCGTTTTGAAATACCTTTTACAATTGAATAAGTAATTAAGGTGATCACTATTAACGCAATTCCTATGAAAACGACTAGAAATAAAACAGTATTTTGATAGGCTTCTTCTGATTCAGAAAGTGCCGTCGTCATCGCTTCTTCCTCAAATGCAGCAAATACATCAATTTCATGAATGATATCTCTTCTTAAATCTTGATTCTCTTCTAAAAGATACGATCTTGCGTCCACTTCATTCCCAGTTATGACAAGTGAGCTAACATTTTGAATCATATCATCATACGCTTCGTGTAAATAATTGAGCGATGATATTAACAATCTTTTTTCTTCATCAAAAGGTTCAGTTCTTTGTAATGTATCAAATATTGCAGCTATATTGGCTTCCGATTGACCTATGATTGCTATTTTTTCATTAACATGTGAGTCTGAAGTGCTTAATAGAAGTTCTCGAACTTCCCGATCTATCGTATTCGTTTCATTCTTCAATTCTTCTACTAACATCACTCGTTCATAATTTTCTGATACGATATCACGCATATAGCTATTTTGTGCCGTAAGTGTATAAAAGACCGTTGTACTTAAAATAAGGATAATGGCGATAATGGACCCTAAACCAATAATAAGCTTTGTTTTTATTTTCATAGTTTCAACCTTTTCTTTATTTTATATTATAATAATTATCACTTAATAGTTTACTATATAAACCATAGTTGTACTACTATAAATAATCCAATATTTACTAAAAAAAGAAGGTTGTTCAAAAAGGATCGTTTTCTCTTTTTGAACAACCTCAAAGCATCATATGAGCCATTGCACGCAGATTAAGCATTTTTGCGAGCTGTTGTCGCTTTTTCAGATATGTTTTTTTTCGTAGTCGCTGCTTTTTTCTTTCGTGTTCCCGTCTTTTTCGTTTTTGTTTTATCAAGTGATGCTTGTAGAGCTGACATTAAATCCGTCACATTAGAAGCAGCAGCTGGTTCTTTTTCTGTCGCTGTTACTGTCTGTTTCCCCGTTTTCTTTTCCTCAATTAGCTCCATTAAAGCCGTTCGGTACTCATCTGTGTACTTTTCGGGGTCAAACGTTGTTGTTAACTGATCCACGAGCATTAATGCTGTGTCAAGTTCCTTTTGCACGACTAACTGCTCGGAAGGTACGTTTGGAACATCTTGAACATTTCGAACTTCATCAGGAAAATGAATGGTTTCCATTAAAAGTGTATCCTCATACACACGAACAACAGCCAATTGTTCCTTCGAACGAATAATGATTTTTGCCACTCCAATTTTCCTTGATTCCACTAGAGCTTTGCGTAAAAGAGAGTATGCCTTCCCACCACCACTATCTGGAGCAATAAAATAGCTTTTTTCAAAATAAATTGGATCAATTTCTTCTAATTTCACAAAATCAATAATTTCAACCGCTTTATCTTCATTTTCTTTTTTTAATTTTTCAAGATCTTCATCATCTAAGACTACAAATTTATTTTTTGCATATTCGTATGCTTTTACAATGTCTTCATTGGTCACTTCTTTTTCACAACCAGGACAAACCTTTTGATAGCTTATTGGAGTGTGACACTCTTTGTGTATTTGCCGTAATTTAATATCTTTGTTTTCCGTTGCAGTATGAAGCTTAATGGGAATATTAACAAGGCCAAAGCTGATACTTCCTTTCCAAACTGTATGCATCGTTTATTCCACCTACTTTTTATCTTAATGTGCAATTAATTGATCTTGTTTATGTATGATCACTTTAAATATGTTAAATCTAAACACTAAACAAGTAAGAAAGTAGGGAAAAACTGTGAAGCCAATGCTTTTGTCACCTGCAACAGATATGCCGAATAATAGAGGTTGGCTATATGAAGTCAAATATGATGGATTCCGTTGTCTCTTACATTGGGAGGAATCCGTTCCACAGTTGATGAGTAGAAACGGAAAGAATCTAAATCTTCAATTTCCTGAAATTATACACTTTTGTGAAGAAATTTATCCTTATATTAAGACTTTTTTGCCACTAAAATTAGACGGAGAATTAGTCTACTTAACAAACAACTATAAAAGTCAGTTTCGAACGGTTCAACTACGAGGCCGTATGAGGAAACGAGACGTGATCGCTACCCATGCCGAACAATTCCCTTGCCACTTTGTTGCATTTGATGTTCTTACATTGGCTAAAACGAATCAAATGAATGTAACACTTACAAAAAGGAAAAAGGCAGTACAAACCCTTTTTAAGAAGAGTAACCTCCCCCTATCCGTTAATTACGAGAATACACAACGACTTCAATTAATTGAGACCTATCAAAACGGACAGGAACTTTGGGACCAAATTGTTGTTTATAATGGAGAAGGTATAGTTGCTAAAAAAAGCTCAAGCACTTGGGAAAGTGCGAAACGAACACCTAACTGGCTAAAAATTAAAAATTGGCGTTACGTTACAGTCATATTAACCAAATTCGATAAAAATAATGGCTATTTCCATGGTTCTATATTTTCTAACAATTCCCTCATTGAAATTGTTGTGTTTCGCCATGGACTAAACGAAGAAGAAGAACGAACATTATTTTCATTTTTTCAAAATAACGGAAAGAAAATTTCAGTAAATGAATGGGAACTTCCCCCTTCCATTTGCGTTGATATTGCCTGTATCGATTTTGATGGTAAAAGCTTACGAGAACCTATGTTTCATTCATTCAATTTTGAAAGAGAAACAACGGACTGTTCTTGGCAGCACATGCAAAGACAACTAAATCCACTTCCCGAAAACATTCAAATTACGAATGCTGACAAACCTATTTGGCCCATTATTAATATAAACAAAGATGAGTATTTGCTTTATTTACAAAAAATTGCTCCTTTCCTACTTCCTTTTTTACGTGAGCGCCTATTAACCGTCATCCGGTATCCACACGGGTCATCAGGGGAAAGTTTTTATCAAAAACACTGTCCTGACTACGCACCAGATTTTGTTCTAACTGAAAAGGAAGAGGATATTGAATATATCATTTGCAACGAGATTGAAACGCTTCTGTGGTTAGGAAATCAGCTCGCTCTCGAGTTCCATATCCCCTTTCAAACTCAGCAATCAAAGAAACCATCCGAAATTGTCTTTGACTTAGATCCTCCATCAGTTACTGAATTCCAATTAGCGATTACGGCAGCTAAAAAAATGAAATCGATCTTTGATCAATTTAAACTCACAGCATTTGTAAAGACATCCGGAGGGAAAGGACTACAAGTGTATATTCCTTTACCAAAGAATCGTTTTTCTTATACAGAAACACGCATTTTCACTCAATTCATTTGTCAATTTTTAGTTGAACAAGATCCTGATTTATTTACAACTGAGCGATTAAAAAAGAATCGCAATAACAAATTGTATTTAGACTACATTCAGCATGACGCTGGAAAGACGATAATTGCTCCGTACTCTCCACGCGGAAGCGAAAAAGGTCTTATTGCAACACCATTAAATTGGGATGAAGTAGAAGAATCATTGACACCATTTGCCTTTACCCTTCCAGCTGTATTAAAAAGGACAGAAAACCAAATGGATCCTTTCAAATTGTTTCGTGAAGTTAGCAATGAACAAGCATTTTCAAACGTACTGGCACAATTAAAAGAATTAGTAAACAAGTAAATAGGAAAAGAGACAACAACTCGCTCACGATATTGCCACAGCGTTACATACAACGATCGATGAACTATTTATTTTTGATGACGAATGGAGGGTGTGCCAAAAGGTATAAAGCCACCTTTTGACACACCCTCTATTTTATCCATGTTACGATATCATTTAGCTCTTTTCTTGTTTTTTCTCGTGGTTCGTCTTTTCGATAACCAAAAGCAACCATTACAGAAACATCAAAATGTCCTTCTTCTAATAGCCCTTCTTTTTCGAGTAAATCGTGCACTCGTTTGTATTCAAACCCTTCCATTGGACATGAATCGATGCCAATTTGTGCGGCTGCAGTCATCATATTCGCTAATGCGATATAGGTTTGTTTACAAGACCAATCAAAAATCGTTCTCTCATTTTCCAATACACCAAACTTTTCTTGGAAATTTTGATATCTTCTAGGAAGGTCTTTCACAATCTCATCTGGTGCTTTTTTTACCGTTTTTAAATGATTCGTAATATAATCTGAATCATACCTTACATCTACACTCTTCCTAGCAAGGATGATCACAAAATGACTCGAAGTTCGCAATTGTCTCTCTGCACCCCAAGCAATCGCTCGCAGTTTCTCTTTAAACTCTTGGTTTTGAATAACGACAAATTTCCAAGGTTCAAGACCAATTGAACTTGGTGATAACCTTCCTGTTTCTAGGATAAAATAAAAATCCTCATCTGATATTTCTCTGCTAGAATCAAATTCCTTCGTCGCGTGCCTGAATTGAAATGCTTCTAAAATTTGCTGTTTTACAAAGCTTTTGTCTGTCATAAATTCTCACCTATTCTTTAGTCATTATAAAATAGGGTATCATACATTATCAGCGCCAACAAACCACAAAAGAGTTATGTATTCCTCATGACAACATGAGCTAAAGCTAAGGCAGAAAAACCAGCAACAAGTTTTCCAACTACCATTGCAAAGACCATCTCTTTTTCGACACCAGCAACAAACCCTAAATGTCCCCCTAATACAAAGGCCCCACTAACCGAGAAAGCGACATTTAACACTTTCCCTCTTTGTTTCATTTCCTTCATCATTGAAAACATAGGAATAACGTGAGCTAGTGAAGCAATAAGACCAGCGGTTGCTTTTTCATCAATTTGCAAAATAGAGCCTAGCTTTTTCAACCTTTTAGTAAATACATTTGTCATAAATGCCACAAATGGAAAGGCACCTGCTAAGACAATAACAATCATGCCTACAATTTTCATTCCTTCTTCTAGAGGAGTCATTTGCGGAATAAGCACAAATCCTGTTAATGTCTCAACGATTATTGCAGCTAGTCCGAAAGTTGCCACAATTTCAATTGCTTTCCGAAATATTGAAACCCTTTAATCATTTTATCTGTAATTTTCCATAACCCTATAGCAATTAGTAACGACAAAATTATTGTAGGAATCAGGTTTCTAATAACCATAATAACGTCAGATTTGCAAGTAACCCCCCAGCTAGACAACCGATGGGCACCGTAATGATTCCTAGGAGAATCCCTTTCACAAAATAAGGATGATCTTCTTTTTCTATGATTCCAAGAGCAACCGGAACCGTGAAAACTAATGTCGGTCCCATCATCGTACCTAGAAACACCCATGAAAACACTTCGGCATCTTCACTCAGTGCCATTTCTTTTGCAAGCGAATATCCCCCCATATCAATAGCCAAAATTGTATTAGCAAACGCAGCGGGGTCTGCACGAACTAGGCCATAAACCGGTGCTAAAATTGGCGTCAATATACTAGCAATTACAGGTGCTAATGAGACAATTCCAACCATTGCTAATGTTAATGAGCCCATTGCCATAAAAGCATTTGTGAAACTTTGTCCTAGTCCCATTCTGTTACCTATACACTTATCGACTGCCCCTAAAAAAAAAACACAACCATAATATACACGATTAAATCGTTTATCAGCATGTATGTAATCCTCATCTTTTACTGAATTTCACTAAAATTTCACTCTCTAAACCACTGCACAATAAGTGAGTTTATGAGAAAAACTTGAGCTTAGATAATATCATACTAGTTTACTATTTTTAAGAACAGTTTAAAAACAAAAATAATTATGAAAACTTCTAGTAAATTCCACTATTGCCTATGACAGAAGCAGGATACGTGCATATGGTGTAGTAACCCCTTGAAAGGTGGTGTAGTTATGGTTTACTACGGACCATGGTATGGTGGCTACTGCTGTCCTCCAGCACCTCGTCACGGCACTGGCTTTGGCTTTGCACTGATTGTCGTGTTAATCATACTGCTCATTATCATCGGTGCAAGCTGGTATAGATAAGTGAACGAATATTAGCGCCCAATAAAGGCGCTTTTTTATGTCGGCAGCCAAAAAGGGCAAAAACCGACTAAGCTGCGTGCAATGTATGGAATGTTGATCTCTTAGTAAGATCCCATATAATGTACTCTAGGGTGGCAGACCCTTACGTTTGAAGATGGAATTTTAAATACCCTATTTTCTTGGCCGAACTGCCTCTTTTATATACTGGTCAAGTTGAATTTTATATGATTCTCTTTCTGTTATCGACCATTTAAGAAAATGTGCCATACATGCTATGATTTCTTCTTTCCAACTGTTGACCCAATCAATATCAAAAAAGAGTGCTCCAGTTCGCCTAATAAAATAATCTGCAGGTGTCATCACCATCTCACACTTAATCCCATATACGAGTGAACAATAGATATCTAAAGGCAAGTTAAACAAATATTCATTTTTTGCATCTATCGCAATCGCATAAACCTGATCAATGTTTGAACCATACAAGCGACTTAGCTTGGTACCTTGTTCCGTTGTCAGCCCAAATTTCACAGCCTCGTTCGTCTTTTTTTGCACAAACGATGAAAACTCTTTTGCCCCGCCAACATCTCCCCCTGATATAGGGATTGACTTTGTCTTGCAAGTTGTAACCTTTTTTGAACTCTCCTTTATTAACAGGTCAACTACAGATTCAGCCATCTTACGGTAACCTGTTAATTTCCCACCTGCAATTGTTACTAATCCTGATTTTGATTGCCAAATCTCATCTTTCCGCGAGATTTCAGAAGGATTCTTCCCATTCTTCCCCTCCTCATATATGAGTGGTCTTAGTCCAGCCCAACTTGATTCAACATCGCTATCTTTTAATTTCAAATTGGGAAACATATAATGAATTGCTTGAAGAATATAGATACGATCGCTTTCTGTTATCGTTGGATTTTGTACGTCCCCTTCATAAAAAGTGTCCGTAGTCCCAACATACGTTTTTCCATCACGAGGGATAGCAAACATCATTCGACCATCAGGCGTATCAAAATAAACAGCCTGCTTTAATGGAAATCTTTCTTGACTAATTACAAGGTGTACTCCTTTTGATAACTTCAAATATTTTCCCATTTTCGATCGATCCAGTTCTCGTAATTGATCAACCCATGGACCAGTTGCATTAATGATTTTGTTAGCATAAACTTTAAATACTTTCCCCGTAAGAATATCTTTCACTTCTGCACCTATTAGTCTTTCATTCTCATAAAGCAACGTTTCTACTTTTGTGTAATTTGTAGCTATAGCACCTTGATGGACAGCTTCCTTTACCACCTCTATTGTTAAACGAGCATCATCGGTTCGATATTCTACATAATATCCTCCGCCTTTTAATCCTTCTTTTTTTATAAGTGGTTCTTTTTCCAATGTCTCTTTGGCTGAGAGCATTTGTCGTCGTTCCGTTTTTTTCACACCAGCTATATAGTCATAAACTCTTAGCCCAAGTGATGTACTGAATCTACCAAATGTACCTCCTCTATAAATCGGTAAGAGCATCCATTCAGGCTTTGTCACATGAGGTCCATTCTCATAAACGATCGCACGTTCTTTACCTACTTCTGCTACTAGCCCCACTTCGAATTGCTTTAAATAACGTAAGCCACCATGAATCAATTTCGTCGATCGACTAGACGTCCCACTAGAAAAATCTTGCATTTCTACTAATGCAACACTCATCCCACGATTCGCTGCATCCATTGCTATTCCTGCACCGGTTATACCTCCACCAATTACCAACACATCAAACGTTTCTCTTCCCATTTGATCGATAACACTCTTTCTATTAAAACTCGAGAATAATCTTTTCATTTAAACCCCTCCTGTAGAAAAACAAAAAGACCACAACTAACACTTCGGCAAATTTTTCTCCAAAAGTGTAGTGTGGTCTCTCCTAGTCTCCAACCGTCATATTAACTTGCTACTATTGTAACATATTTCCTAGAAGTCTGCTTGTGCATTATTTAAACAGCATCGCTGCTTGAACTGCTTTTTTCCATCCACTATAAAGTGACTCGCTTGTTTCCTGTTCCATAAACGGTGTAAACTTATGATTCATTTTCCAGTGTTTCGTGATCTCTGCTTGATTACTCCAAAACCCAACAGCTAACCCTGCCAAATAAGCTGCTCCAAGTGCCGTTGTTTCAATAACTTTTGGTCGTTCTACAGGGACATTTAACATGTCACTTTGAAACTGCATTAAGAAATTATTCGCCACTGCGCCTCCGTCGACTCGCAACGTTTTAAGAGAGATACCTGAGTCTAATTCCATTGCATCAAGAACATCTTTAGATTGATAGGCAAGCGAT
This sequence comes from Halalkalibacter lacteus, assembly GCF_036663595.1. Lineage (NCBI taxonomy): Bacteria > Bacillati > Bacillota > Bacilli > Caryophanales > Bacillaceae > Halalkalibacter > Halalkalibacter lacteus. Next base: position 86,232 of record NZ_JAWRVL010000008.1, on the reverse strand, counting down.
TCCAAGGTTGCACGAATAAAATGTTCCTTTGTCGTACTACGAGTTAATCCAAATGCGGCTCCACGAACGTCAGTATCCCAATAAGGAGTTCCGAGTCCGACAAAGGCCGGAACGATGTATACACCATCCGTTGACTCAATTTTTTGAGCATAACGTTCACTCTCTTTTGCCTCTTTTATCATGCGAAGACCATCCCGAAGCCATTGAATAGCTGAGCCTGCAACAAAAATACTTCCTTCTAATGCATACTGTACTTTCCCATCAATTTTCCACGCAATGGTCGTTAACAATCCATGTTCGGATCGAACGGCTTTTTCTCCAGTATTCATTAACATAAAGCAACCAGTTCCGTACGTATTCTTCGCCATTCCTTCTTCAAAGCAAGCTTGACCAAATAAAGCCGCTTGCTGATCACCTGCAACACCTGCAATGGGGACTTCATGACCAAAAAAGTGGATTTTGTCTGTATGCGTATACACCTCAGAAGATGAACATACTTCTGGTAGCATCGATTTAGGAATCGTTAAAACATCAAGAAGCTCTTCATCCCACTTGCATTCAAATATGTTAAAGAAAAGGGTTCTTGAAGCATTCGAATAATCTGTTACATGTGCTTTTCCATTCGATAACTTCCATATTAACCATGAATCAATCGTGCCAAAAAGCAACTCGCCTTTTTCCGCTTTTTGACGTGCACCATCTACATTTTCTAAAATCCACTTAACCTTCGTACCAGAGAAATATGGATCAATCAAAAGACCAGTTTTCTGACGAAATATTTCCTCCAAACCTCGCTCCTTTAATTCATCACAAATCAAAGCTGTTTGACGCGACTGCCAAACAATTGCATGATAAACCGGCAATCCCGTCGTTTTATCCCAAACAACCGTCGTTTCTCTTTGATTGGTAATCCCAATTCCAACAACTTTGTTCGCATGAACACCTGATTCTGATAAACAAGATGCTATTACAGCAAGGATCGATCCCCAAATTTCATTTGCATCATGCTCCACCCAACCAAGATGCGGAAAAAATTGTCTGAACTCCTTTTGTGCAGAATGAACGATTTCTCCTTTTTGATTAAAAAGAATGGCACGTGAACTTGTTGTTCCTTGGTCTAAGGATAAAATATAGGTTTCCATGAAATTCTCCTTTATAAATAGTACATTTGGGCTTTTTTATCGCTTACAAAAATAATCCCAAATCTTTTTCTCTGACGTCGTAATAGCTGAGGCTCCGGCATCAATAGCTCGTTCTACTTCTTCGACTGTTTCGATTAACCCACCAGCAAATACTTCTTTCCCCGTTTTAGATCGTATTTCTGTAAGCACTTTCGGAATGAGACCCGGCAGAACTTCAATTGCATCTGGATCTGTTTTCTTAATTAAGGTAATACTTCTTCTTAACGCATTTGAATCAAGGACAAATATACGTTGAATAGCGAATACTCCTTTTTCCTTACTTTTTGGATAACATTTACTTTAGTTGAGATTAATCCAAATGGCTTAATTTCTTGAGATAGATATTCTGTTGCATACTCATCGCTTTTTAAACCTTGTATCAGATCAACATGTAGAAATATTTTTTTATGATACTCATTTGCCATTTTATATACAGTTTTTATTTATGACATATGGAGATCGAGGAACATATACACTTACAAATTATTGTAATATTCAATCACATTATATCATAGTGCATGTTCGTATGTTATGACTTCATCCTTATCGATAGAACAAGTGGGATACAAGAAAACTCTGTATCTAATAATCACATTCATGCTCTTTTCAAAATCTATATTTATAATGAAAAGATTTATCCAAAACTGTTGTTTTGTTATACTATTATTGTGTGTTTAAAGGGAGTTTGTAAAAAATGTTCCGTTTAGAATAACCTATATTATAAGCCTTGTTTGGAAAGGAATTTAATCATTCATGTTAGAAAAACTCAAAGAGCATTTCGGTGATAACTTTATTGTAACGCAAGAAGACTTTTCAACTGATACAACATATTACTGGTTTAAAACACCTGAAAATATAACGGTTGGTTTCCCAACAAATAAAATTCAAAAAGAAGAACTTGCTTTATTAACTATCTTTTTAACACCTCTTAGTAAAAAAGCCAGCTATGAACCAAAATCATCAGAAGAGACGTTTTGGTCAACGTTATTGTTTCAAAATGGTCAAATTCCTTCTTCCGAACTCGAAGAATACAAGAGCGCCTCTTTCCGTTTCATCCACTTTCATCTAAAGGATGAGCCATCCGAAAGAGAAGCTTTTAATGGTGCAATAAAAAGTTTGTTCCCCTCCAAATCGGTCATAATTTGGGAATCTGAAACAAATGGAATTATCATTGATTTAGACCCAAATGTAACAGATTCAATTGAAAATCTATATGAATCGATTGTCGATACAATTATAAGCGATTTCTATTTCGAGTTATCTATGTATATCGGCCTTAGTAATGGCAGTATTACAGAAGCAACTAGTCGGTACCATTGGGAAAAATCTTGTTTCTCCATTGTAAGACAGTTCACCAAAAAGAAGATTTATAAAAGCGAAGAACTACTTCCGTATCTTCTACTACATGAGGCGAACCCAATTACATTAAAAAAAATTACAGAAGAAACATTGAAAAATGTCATTGATGATCGAGACTTAATTCAAAGCATTAAGGTTTATTTAGACTGCAATATGAACGTATCCCTCGCTGCAAAGAAGCTATATTTACATCGAAATACCTTACAATACCGTGTTGATAAGTTTATCGAAAAAACAGGAATCGACATTAAACATTTTGGTAATGCCGTCTCTATTTATTTGGCTTTAATGATAGAAGGCCTCAGAAAATAATGCATTGTGCACAAAAACAATGCATTATTTTTTATGCACATTTACCGTATACGAAAACGGTTACAAAAGGTAGACTTAGAATATCTTAAAGAAACGAAGGAGAGATAAAACATGGGTGATATTCGATTAGAAAACATTTACAAAATTTATGAAGGTGACGTAACAGCGGTTACTGATTTCAACCTAGATATTCAAGATAAGGAATTTGTTGTTTTTGTTGGACCATCAGGTTGTGGTAAATCTACTACGCTACGTATGATTGCAGGTCTTGAGGATATTTCTAAAGGAGACCTATATATCGGAGATCGTCGCGTAAATGATGTTGCTCCAAAAGATCGTGATATCGCGATGGTGTTCCAAAACTACGCTCTTTATCCACATATGAATGTATATGATAATATGGCGTTTGGTCTGAAATTACGTAAATTCAAGAAAGATGAAATTGATAGAAGAGTACAAGATGCTGCTAAAATTCTTGGCTTAACAGAAATGCTTGATCGTAAACCAAAAGCAATGTCTGGTGGTCAGCGTCAACGTGTTGCTTTAGGAAGAGCGATTGTTCGTGATCCTCAAGTATTCTTAATGGATGAGCCATTATCTAACCTTGATGCTAAGCTACGTGTTCAAATGCGTGCTGAAATTACGAAATTACACAAACGCTTACAAACAACAACTATTTACGTTACACATGACCAAACTGAAGCAATGACGATGGCCTCTCGAATTGTTATTATGAAAGATGGGATCATTCAACAAGTTGGTACTCCAAAGGACGTTTATGATAATCCAGATAATGTATTTGTTGGTGGGTTTATTGGCTCTCCAGCAATGAACTTCCTAAACGGAACTTTGACAACTGATGGTTTCTTTAAAATGGGCGATGTGAGAGTTAAAGTTCCAGAAGGAAAATTAAAAGTATTAAAAGAAAGAAACTATGTGAACAAAGAAATAATTCTTGGTGTTCGCCCAGAGGATATTCATGATGAATTAGTTTTCTTAGAAGCATCACCAGAATCTAAAATCCTAGCATCGGTTGATGTATCTGAATTACTAGGTGCTGAATCTTACCTTTACTCAAAAGTAGATAATCAAGACTTCATCGCTCGCGTAGATGCTCGTTCTGACGTAAAAATGGGACAAAAACTTGATTTAGCATTTGACATGAACAAAGTCCACTTCTTTGATACAGAAACTGAATTAAGAATTCATTAAGATTTACAAAGTCACCCCGCAATCTAGTAGATCGCGGGGTGTTTTATTAAAAGGGGAACTCAAAAGGTAAAAAATGACCTTTTGAGTTCCCCTTTTTATTTCATATTATTTACTATCTTCAGGTGAAATCTCTGTATGTAGTACTTTAAAAAACTCTAGAATATGTTTGTAACTATTTCCCAGATCACCCAATGCACCTTGTTTAGAACAGTAAACATCAATAGCCGATTTAATAGGGGTAATTTTAAAAACAGTTACAACCATAATATAAGATGAGACGCCTTTTTTTTCAAGAACGATTTCTCCACGCTCAGAATCAATCTTCGTAATTTTCCAATTTGCCAACTTATTGCTATTAACAACTTTATTGACAGTCTCAATCATTGCTTCTCTGCCTTTTTTGTAATACCGTGTATTTAACCCCGGCAACTTTGGTTTCTCGCTTGTTTCTTCATGACTTTTCCACATTCCTACAATTATACGTAATAATGACACAGTAGTTCCTCCTATTATCTGGATTCGCTATATTTTAGTGTAGCATTGTATCCATCGAATTTCATAGTATGGATGTAAAAGTATACCAGCACAGTTGGAATAATTAGCGATACGTCTACAACCATTTTTCCTTAATACTATTTTATCATTAAATAGGGGCAAATTGTGTACGTTTTCATCATCTTTCTTCTTTTTAAGGAAGGATATTTAACGAATTCATCTTTTAAGCCCTTACTTGATAGATTTGCTAGCTGTGCAGCTTAACGTGCTTAACCCCCGTTTTTAACGTAACAGTAATTGCTTTTCTTGAAGGGTAACTTTAAAAAATTCTTTCCGCTCATTAACTTTATTTACGCTACGACACACAGCTCGAACACAACTGAGAACTAGGAAAGGTCTTTCTCACTTCTACTACGGTTTTCCTGTACCACTCAGCTTTATATTTCAGCATGATCTTAAATTGGTACCAAGACACATCAGCGATGGCTTTGGCACTTTTCTTGCTTTTCATCATATTAGACACTTGCAAACTCTCTATTCCGATCACATCGTGGTTTTTGATGATGTCGGTAGAGGTCAAATCTGTACGTTTATTTTGGATTTTCTCATGAATGCGTGCAACCTTTTCTTTTTGCTTACGACAATTACTTGAACCCATCACACCCGCCTTGATAAGACTCGTTGAGCTAAAAGCAACGATCCATTGATAATTTAATAGCGAGAAAATTCTCCCCTAACAATCGCAACTATATAATTAAACCACCAAAAACCATGCACATATTAATAATAAAGTGCCAAAGAACGGCTGGTATAATACTATTAGTTTTTATTACAACAAGAGCAAAGAACAATCCACCAATTGAAAAGCTAAATGCAGCAAAGAATGGAATTCCAATAACAATGTGATGAAGTCCAAATGCTAAGCTAGTAAAGACTAATGCATATAATATAGAAACCTCATTTGATAGAATACTGAAAAAGCTCCCCCTCCAAATTAACTCCTCTAAAAAAGCGTTTATTAGAGAGAATGCAACACCAAATAAAAGGAGATTTCTTAATTGTTCACTGTCATTTAGAAAAAATATTAGTGGGACAAATACAAGCATGTTTCCTAGAATAGCTATAATAAGAAATGTACTTATTTTTATTGAATGGAAGCCATGTGTCACAAAAGGAAAGTATATTCTATTGTTCCAATTGGGTTTATTTAAGCCTAATACAATTGGCTTTTTAAAACAAAGAGACGTCAAAACAAGACACAAAACTATTATACTGAGCAATAATCGATCTAATATAACTACCACTTGAATATCCTCGATGTGCAGGTGGAGCAAATGCCTGAGTAAGGCATAAGCCTTGAAACTAAGGAGAAAGATAAAAACGCTAATAATTAAGTAACTATTTCTCTTATAAACAACACTAAGTGTAAACAATACCATGAAAATTAATAAAATTAAAAAGTTGTTGCTCTCAAAAGAAATAAGTATTATTCCTAAAAGAAATATAATTCCTATCATTATTTTGATGAAATTAACTTTAGTGTTTTTCATTTCCCTCTCCTATGCTGCTGTGATTTGATATTAAATTATTAATGTCAAAAGTTTTAATTTGTCTAGTTTCCCACCTAAATTAACAGGTAGCTTATTTATTATTATCATATGTTCTGGAATTTTATAAGGAGGTAAGCTGGTCAAAAGCTTCTTCTTAACGTTTTCTTTAAAGGCGTGTTCATTAATTTCCTTAAAGGTGTCCTCTAACACAATAAAAGCAGCGGGTAAATTACCCCATTTGTTATGAGGGATAGGTAATACAGCTACCTGCTGAATTTCTTTAAATTCCAACAGCTTGTTCTCCAGTTCCGATGGGTAAAAGTAAAATCCACCTCGATTAATTACTTCTTTTTTTCTTCCTAATAGAAACAAATAACCTTCTTCATCTAAATAACCCATATCACCGGTTCTAATATATTCATTAAAAAAGGTATCAGCTGTCGTTTCTGCTTCAAACTCATACCTCTCCATTCTATATTTAGAAAGTACACATATTTCTCCGACTTCTAGTGGTGCTAAAGAGTGACCTTCTTCATCTATTATCTTAATATCAATAAAAAATTCAGGTTTACCAGAAGATCTCTTCTTATATTTCCATTCTGAATTATCAATAGAAGATATTGCTCCCACTTCACTAGTCCCATAGAAATCAATAATTACACAATGAGGAAGGTATAGCATTAATTTTTTCTTTAAATCTTCCGACATAGCTCTCCCTGTACTCATGACTTCCCTTAATACTGAAGGCAACTCTTTTGAAGATGACTCAATAAAATCAATGAGATCATGTAAGTCAGAAGGTCCAGATGTCATTTGTGTAGCACCATGCTGTATAATCATTTGATAAATAATTCTTGGGTCATCGCTCTTACTGACGACTAAAGTATCCCCTTGTAAAATAGTGTTATAGGCTAGTGTTAAATGTGAACGGAAAAACATGGGTCTAACTAATAAATGAATTGAGGGTTTTTCTTTTAAAAAGTCCGGAAGGACAGTTGGGTTTAAAGATTTTTTTTTCACCACTATTCCTTTTGGCTTACCAGTTGAACCTGACGTGAAGAAGACCATTTTACTGTCATTTTGGTATTCTTCTACTAACTCTAGGTCTTCCATATTCCCCTTTAATGAATATGTTAAGTCTAAGTTTTCTACATACTGTGGGGGTATTTCCCAATCTTTAAATCTATCTTGGAAGTATTCTTCAGTTAGAAGTAACTGGACTTCGTACTTTATATAAAGTTCTTTTACCTCTTTATCCAACAACTGGTAATTTATTGGAATGATAACGGCATCTAACTTTTCTAATGCAGCAACAACAGCCAAAAACAAACTACTGTTTCGCATACAAATCATGACTTTACAACCTTTTTTTAACCCCTGTTTGATAAAAAAATTAGCCCAATTTGTACTAAGATTATCTAATTGACTATAAGTTAGAAATAGGTCATTATCACTTACGGCTACTCTATTAGGATGTACTTTAGCATACGTTTTAATATTCTTTATAATAGTCATCTATATCACTCCTCCATTGGTATACCGATTAACTAGTAGATACGCCAGCAATTTCTCGGACATGGCGAAGTGCCTCTTCACTCTTTTCGTTGTCACCCAATTGTAAATATGCATAACTAATTAATTTGTAGATTTCCTCGTCCTGTAACCCATTTTCTATACAATAGAGTAATTCCCTTAATCCTTTTTCTAAGTCTCCTCCAAATTCTTGAGGGATTTTTATAAGACGTGTACCGCTTATTCTTCTAACAATAAGCGAGTCTGGAGCCAAATCTAAGCACTTCTGAACAGATTGTTCAAATTTGGGGAGAAGTTTTACTTTTACAAGAGCATTGCTAGCTTCCATTTTATACCCTAATACGATAGCGAACCAGGAGATAGCTTCTGGGTCACTTGAATCTATGTTTGTTGCTTCATAAAAATAATTATATGCTTCGTCATAATTATCTTGGTTGAGACAATCTACACCTTTTTGAATATTCTCTTTGACTAAATCTTGTTGTGGGTAATTGAAATATGAAGACATTACTTCAAATTTCCTACGATTTTCCTTAAGCTTAACATGGTCTTTTGTTTTCCCATTATCTGTATTTATTACTGAATATTGAATTATTTCCTCCACTAAGAGCTCATTCGGGTTTATGAAATTAATAGAATGACTTTCAAAATTTAGAAGAGGTAATTCGGTACATGCAAGTATAATAGCTTCAGAGTGGTTTTCCGAAAGCCTAATAGCAATCTTATTAATATATTCTTTAGATTCTTTTTTTACTATTGCTGCTTGTAACTCTTCTGAAATAATTCGATCTATTTCTTCTTGCTCCTCTAATGTAGGTTGAACCAATTCGATCCCTAATTTATTAAATTTCTTCTCATATAAGCCAAAATTCATAGTTACGAAGGTCCCTAATACCGTAACCATCTTATAATTTAAGTTTTTACATTTATTAACTGTTAAATCAACAATATCTAATATGGGTAATGTAATTTCTTTTCGGATACTATCCAGTGCATAATGTGTAGTATTTGCGGTTAGCGCTGTAATTTCTGCACCGGCATCCCTTAGAGAAGTTAATGAGGACAATAGGATATCCCCAGTCTTACGAAGATCTTGGTTACTATACATATTAACTGGCATATTATGAAGCGTTATTTCGGGATGGTTACCGTATCTTTTTAAACACTTGATTACGAGTTCTTGATAGCACAATGCAGCACCTACCGCAGAAACTCCTACTAACCCAACATGCTTCATCTTTATCATTTAAAGACCCCTTTCATTTTCATATACCACTACACTTCTGAGTTAGTTAACTATCTACTTAAAATTGTTCAATAATTCCAATTTTCTACTTTACTAATAAATTTTGTGGCTCTTTAACTTTACGTTCCATTAGGAATAATATATTTGGGTTAAAATACTCTATTAGATGAATACCTGAATGACCATTCTGTTCAAAGCTAACAACATATTCCTTAAAAGGAATGGGATCTTTACAATCAAAAACTATTTGTGTTTTTTCATTTAATAAATTTACAACATTTGTACTTTCTCTCCAACCATAATTAATAATCCGCCTAGTTGAAATAATATCCATTTCCTTTATATTACTTCCTATTCCTTCCTTTTTTTTAAAAATCTTCTCGCTTAAAGTGTCTGGTGTAAACTCTGGATATATTTTGGCATAATTATGCGAAAGAATAAATTTGGATTCTCTCGTTAAAATATGAGACTCCCTTAAGATACATTTTGTAGTTTCCCCATTCCCTAAAAGTTCATGGTCAATAGTTTGGTTAGATACAATAAGTTGTAGTCCTTCTTCTGCTAAAACTTCAAGAATATCAGTAGTACGACCGTTAGAAGTTAACAAGAGTTTAAAAATGATATCTTTATAAATATCTATTAAGTTATTCATATATTCCTCCCACTATAATTTACTATTTTCTCTCATTTACTCCTGTTTTCTCAAGATTTCATTTTTAACACAAAGAGAGAAAAAGAAGGATTTTCTCGAACTGTATAAATATGGATTTATAAGAGTGTAAGGAAAGAAAGAAAAGTACGGTTTTTCCTGTAATTCCAAAATATGATCGCATAAGGATCTATACATTCATCCTTGGGATTTTACCCTCCTTATTACGTAAGGGCTGTTCTTTTTAGTCAAACCTTAAGCGCCAGACAGCGGTAGATAAGCAAACCAACCCAAACATTAGCAGTACTAGCATATTTAGTAATACATCTGAAAAAACCATTCCTCTAACCAGTAAGTCTTGATACCCTATTAATGCCCAAGCATGGGGAGTAAACAAAGCAATTTTTTGCATAACTTCGGGCATAATAAATAGCGGGACCATTGTCCCTCCTAATGCAGCTAAAGTTAACACTGTCATCATTGAAACTCCTACTATCTGAGTCTCGGACCGTACTAAAGAAGCAATTAGCATTCCTATTGATGTACTTGCCCATGCTAAACAAAGAGAAATCCCTATTAATCCTGGAATCGAATTTCCTAGAGCCATCCCAAAGATAAGATTACCTATAGCAAACATAACGAAGCATTGTGCTAAGCTTATTAGAAAGTTTGGTATCATTTTCCCAAAAAATAAACTCCATTTTCCTATTGGCGCAGATAAAACTCTCTTGAAAGTTCCCTCATGTCTCTCATTCAAAAACGAACGCCCTGCAAACATTACGATAAAAAACACAAACATTACTGTATAACCAGGAACGTTTTGCTGAAAAGAATTCGGTGTTTCAGCTTTCTGAGAAATTCCTATATTCTCTTCAACCAATATTAGGGGCTCTCCTACTGAGTTTATAGCTTCTTCTAACAAAGACTCCCTCATTGCTCCCATGTCTACTGTATTGTCTTCAGTATCTACAGGTTCTAATTCTATAGTGGTACTAGCTGGAACACTGGCTACTAACATATTTAATTCTACTGTCAGTTCCTCGATTTTGCTTTCATAAGAACTAGTTAATTCGTTAATTCGGGTATCCAGTACAGTATTGATTTCAGAAATTTGACTATCTACCATATTTTCTATCGTAAACTGTGCAGCAAATGTACTTGAGACTCCCTCGAGTGCTTTTACTATTACAGAGCTAGTATTATATTGAGCGGGATCAATATAAGTATTTATAGTGATAGTTTCATTATTTAAAATTTTTTTTCCAAATTCGTCTGTGATAATGACGGCCATAGGATAAGTGCCTTTAAGTATTAAATCTTCTGCATCTTTTAAAGATAGTACTCCATCGTTAATCTCTGTAACTACCCTTAAACCATCTAGTTCATTAATCGTATTTATAAATTGCTTTGATTCCTTGCTCATATCATTATCAATTAATGCAATAGAAATTGTATTATCACTTCCGCCATTGTAAACTGGCATTAAAGCAAAGCTCATTACACTAATAAACATAATAGGTAATAGAAATAAAACTATAATAGCAGCTTTATCCTTAATAATTAACTTTAAGTCTTTCATTACAATAGGTAAAAATTTCATCGTAATTTCCTCCAATAATAAAGATGTTTTTGTCAATATTAAATTGAGTCATTGCGATCACTTCAAAAGTGAGCCACTTTCGGAAGTTAGATTTCCATAAGTGGGTGTATTTGGGAGTTGGGGGTTCTTGCCCCGGGGAGGGGCAAGAACCCCCAACTCCGTCGCCCGTTTACTACTCCTGATCATTTTCTTCTTTTTGCTTCATACTTTGCCTGAATCGATAAGATGGGCCATTCATAAGAAGAATATGTGATCGGTGAGTAAGGCGATCTAGTAATGCTGCTGTCATCTTCTCGTCACCGAATACATCGGTCCATTCAGTAAATTCAAGGTTTGTTGTGATAATTACGCTTGCGCGTTCATACCTACTCGAAAAAAATTGAAACAATAACTCCGCTCCTGTCTTAGAAAAAGGGATATAGCCTAACTCATCTACGATGATCACATCATATTTGAGCCACTTTCTTTCAAAGGATCCTAATTTATGCTCTTCATTTGCCATTAATAACTCTTCTACTAATTCAGAAGCTGTAATAAATTTCGTTTTATAACCTCTTTGAACCATTTCTATCCCGATACCTGTTGCTAAGTGCGACTTCCCAGTACCACTATTCCCGAGAAAGATAATATTCTCTTTATTTTCTATAAAACCACCTTTTGCTAAAGTTAAAAACCGATTGCGATTCAAACTTGGCATTAGACTAAAATCATAGGTATCTAGGCGTTTTGTGGACAGGAAAAGATGCTTGTTTTAATAACCGTTGTTTTTGTTTTTCTTCTCTAACTTGAGATTCCGCTTCTAGTAATGCCAATAAATACTGTTCATAACCTAAATTTCGTTCCTCTGCCTCTCTAGCGAGCGAACGGTATTGGTTACCAACTGTAGGCATTCTTAACTGTTTCGTTAAATGGTCTAATAGAAGTTCTGTTGTCATTAACTCTTACCTCCCGTTAATTGTTCATACTGAGCTACATTTGACTTTTGAATCTTATAGTCAAGTAAACTTGTTGGCGTTTTTTCTTTTGAGAGATCCTGAATCCTAAAGTTGTTATTTAATAGTCTTTGGATGTTTTCATGTACAACTTCATAACGATAGACTTGGTTTTGTTCAGCCTGCTGTAAGGCTAATGTTAACTTTTCTATTCCGATCTCGCGATGAAGAAGCAGGAGCCTTATAAACTTCCGATCTCCTATTGATCCTTCTTGTTCTCTCATCTTACGATGAAAACGCCTGAACACATCTGGGATGTCAGATGATTGAAATGCATGGGCATCTCGAATAGCACGAGGTTTTTGAATTAATGCTTCCAGGTAATGATCTAATATTGTAATCATTTGATTCCGTTCGTTAGAACGTCGGTGCTCAGCGATCACTTGATTTTGAGCCATTACGATCACTCGATCGACAAAAATTTTTGCCCACACTGCTTGACCTACATAACTACAGGGGACAGAATACTGATTTGTTTCAATAGTAATTAAAGAGGTTTTATTGACCTGACACGAAACCAATTTACAAGCTTCAAACCTTTGTTCAGGCAGAGGATGGAGATACTCCTTTTCCTTTCCCCACATGTCGGCTACTGTTTCTTTTTTGTAGGGAACTTTTTTGTGTTCAGCTTCCTTTAAGCACCACTCTAAAAGATAGCTATTTAGCTCCTCTAACGATTGAGCTTCTGGTAATGGGACAAATGCTTTCCTTCTTATGTACCCAACCGTACCTTCAACACGACCTTTTTCATTTCCTGATCGTACATTACAAAACTCTGCTTTAAATAGATAGTGTGCTTGTAAAGCTAGAAAAGATTCCTGTTCCAAGCGATCTCTTCCCTGTAGTATCTTGTTTACAGCTGTTTTTAAGTTATCAAATAATCCTTCTGCCGGAACACCACCAAAAAACTCAAACGCATGAACAAAACCATCTAAAAAAGCCTCTTGTTTTTCGTGTATATACGCTCTCACAAACCGTACGCGGCTTGCAGAGAGTTGCATACAAAATAGGTAAATGCGAAGTGTTCGACCCTGTAGAATAATATCCGCCTCTCCCCAGTCGAATTGGAATTGGTGGCCGAGTTGAAAATCTAATGGAATAAAGACTTCTTGTAGTTTTTTTCGGCGTTTGGCAACAATCTTCCGAATGTTAGATTCAGAACCTTTGAACTCATATTCCTCAACCAATCTTTCATAGATTCTTGCTGCTGTGTGTTTTTGCTTTCCCCACGTTTTTGATCGTCTTCAAGCCATTCATCAATTATAGACAATACCCGTTTGGTTTCATCTGAATACTCTTTAGTTGCGTAGGTTTGTTGCCGTAAAATTGTTGTAGGGACCTGATCTTGTTTAAGATATTTACTAACAGTATTTCTAGCAATTCCTAGTCTTTTTGAAATCTGTCTCTGAGACAGACCTTCAACCTCTTTTAAGAATTTGATATCATGGAATTGAGTCATATCGATCATCCTTTTAATCCTCTCTCTATATGTAGATAGTTTGGTCACTTTCTATCATAAGAGAGGTTAGTATAATTGGAAATCATGTGGCTCATTTTTTATGTGATCGAATTCCTTAAAAGTGGCTCAATTTTAGATTATCAAATACAAAAGAGCCTACTTTTGCTTACTCCCTTAATTCTTTACCAGTTAAGTGTAAAAATAATGTTTCTAGCGTAGGAGGCATTGTGTTAATAGAGTTTACTTTTATATTATTAGAATTCAAGGAATTCATAATTATTTGAAGGGCATCCTGTGTATCTGTAACAATAATTCCCAACTTATCGTTATTCTGCATGCTACTAATTACACAATCGTGATGCTCTATAATTTCTTTAGTTGATGTGGCTAAAGCAGTTGACTCTAAATGGAGCTCTAATATTCCCCCATGTAATTTTTTTAATAGCTCATTCGTTTTACCATACTCAATAATGCATCCACAATCTAAAATGGCAATCGTATCACATAAGCTTGTCGCTTCCTCCATGTAATGTGTTGTGTAAATAATAGTCTTCTTTTGTTTCTTAAGCAGAGTTATTAATTCATATATCTTGTTTCTAGATTGCGGGTCAATTCCTACTGTCGGTTCATCCATAAACACTACAAGAGGGTCGTGGAGAAGAGCCGCTGCAATATTAATTCTTCGCTTCATACCACCTGAATAGTTTTTAATGGGTTCATGAGCCCTATCTTCTAATCCTACTAATTTTAAAATCCACTTTACTTTTTCTTTTAAATCTTTTCTCTTCAAACCATACAGAGCCCCAAAGAATTTTAAGTTGTCATACGCACTTAACTCTTGGTATAAAGCAATTTCTTGAGGTACTACTCCAATTAATTTTTTTATGTCTGAAGTGTTCTTTTCAATATCTAGGTTGTTTATAGTTATTTGCCCAGAAAATGTCGACATCTGGGCGCTTAATATTGAAATTAACGTTGTTTTGCCAGCCCCATTAGGACCTAATAAACCAAAGACTTCACCTTCTTCAATAGAAAAGTTAACTCCTTTAATGACATGATTTTCCCCGAAATGTTTTTCGATTTTAGTTACTTTAACTATTTCCATTACTAACACTCCTGTTTACCAAGCCTAATTGTTGTTGAATAAGAAGATGATTAGGAGACAATGTTTGACCATGATCCAGGGCGTCTTTAGCTTTTGTGAACTCTTTTGTTTGAATATAAGCAAGCCCTAAGCCATAATATAAGTCCGCATCCTGAACTCCTCTTTCAATACAATAGAGAAATTCTCCAATAGCTTTACTAGGATTACCGCCGAATTCCTTAGGGGTTTTAATTAGTCTCAAGCCATTAACCCTTCTCGCAACAGTTGAATCGGGACTTAACTTTAACGCTATTGCTATCTCTTTTTCTAATTGGGGAAAATATTTAATCCTATCCATAAAACCCCCATTTTCCATTAACTTTCCGTAACTAGCAGCTAAAAATGCATGAGCTTCACCATTATTAGGGTCTAATTTAATTGCAGATTGAAAATATTTCTTTGCGGCTATATAATCGTCTTCCAATAAGTTCTTTTTGCCGGTGTTTAATAGTTCAGTTGCGTTCATAAGACTGACTCCACCCTTACATTGAGTTTTAATTATTAAACAAAATTCTTGTTGCCTTTCCAAATGTTCTAGGAATGTCCTTAAAATTAACGTTAAAAGGTACAGGAAATATAGAATTCATGTGCTTTTCAACTTTTTCTTTTAACTCATCGTTGCTAATAGTAGGATTTGGTTCAATTTCAATAGTTACTTTATTATCTGTTCCAATCACAAAGTGATACCACAGCCCTACTTCTTCAATTTCTAAAAGAAAATTTTCTAAAATAAATGGAGAGTATAATTCACCATCAATGTTCACTTGACTTTCTAGTCGTCCTCTCAGTTGCAGAATATCCATTTTACAACCGCAAGCACATTCTGATTTTTCTAGATATCCAATATCACCTGTTCGATAACGGATCATTGGCATTCCTTCACGAAGCAATGTCGTAACCACTAGCTCACCAGTTTGACCATAATCTAATACCTCATCTCCACCTACCTCCACAATCTCAACCCTCACATGGCCTTCAGCTATGTGATAACCGTTATGTTCTTTGCACTCTATACCAATAACACCGCACTCTGTAGAACCATAAAAGAAAGATACTTTGCATCCCCATAGTTTTTCTAACCGATTTCTAAAAGAATAGGAACAACCTTCTCCAGTCAAAATAATTCTCTTAAGACCCATATCCTTTTTTAGATCAATGCCTAGTTGTTGACTCTCTTCTGCAAGAAGTGCTGCATAGGAAGGCGTCGTAGCTAAGACTGTAGCTCCAAATTCGTTCATAAGTTCTAATGATTTATCTACGGGTGCCATGTAACCACCCTTACCTAACGATAGAACGGTTGATCCAAATGAAAATTGGAAGAGTCTTTGGAATCCAAGCCCTGGTAAAGCGAATTCGTAAGGCAAGGCTACTGCACATATATCGTTTTCGTTCTCTGGAAATAAGTGAGTATATTTCGGTAGTAATTCATAGATGTATTGATCAGCTAATGTGAACGATGTGTATATTGGCTTACCTGTAGTTCCGGAAGTTACATGGACTTGTCCAATTTGCTTAGGATTAACACAGAGAATTTTACTTCTATCTCCTCTTATCATATCTTTTTGAAGAAATGGTAGTTGAGAGAGATGGGTTATGTTAAGCAACTTATTGAATGTGACACCTTTCATTTTAAAGGAGTCTTGATAGTGGGAATTATTTGTTAAAGCATGTTCTAAAAGCATATTTAATGCGGATAATTGATAGTTTTCAATCGTTTCCTTAGGCAAGGCATCAAACGAAAACCCTGCTTCCTCTATCTCTTCAAAAAAGCTTAATAGAGGTTCGTAGCAAATTTCCTCATCGATATTAACAACCATTTTGCGCGAAAATTTATGTACTTGTAACACTGTAATTTATCCTCCTTATTTCTGAACCATCTAGCTGCTCACAAATTTCAAGATAAATATCAAGGGCATCATTGGGTTTTACAAAATCGTGAACTAGACTTGATAGTGCCAATGACATTGCGCGGGGATTCTTATCTTCAAATATATTACGACCAATAGATATCCCACGTGCCCCAACTTGAATAGATTCATAAATTTGATTAAAAATATTTAAAGTATTATCAGATTTCTCTCCTCCAGATATAAGGACAGGTATATCAAATGCATCAACGGCTTCTTTCATTTTTTCTTGGTTGCCAGCATATTTAACTTTTACAATATCTGAACCTAATTCACCCGCTACCCTTACAGCATGTGCTATAGCATTCTTATTTGGATTTAAGCTATCATCTTCATCAAAAACGTTCATCATGGCTAATACAGGAAGTCCCCATTTATAAGCTTCGTCACACACCAACCCTAAGTCTTTTAACATTGTTGGTTCCTCAGCTACTCCCAAATTTACATGTACAGAAATGCCAGTGACTCCGATTCTAAGCCCATGCTCAATAGTAGAAACTATTTGTTTGAACTCCCCGTTATATACAAAGTTAGTAGAAGCTGAAAGATGAAGAATATAATCAATATTCCTAGTGTTTTCAATATTTTGTAAGGCATAATTAATTGTTCCTTTATGAGCAACAACCGCTTGGAAGTTACTTTCTGCAACAACCTTGACCAAATTTGGAATATCGGTTAAACCCATTAATGGACCTAAAGTAGTCCCGTGGTCGATAGGGAAAAAGATGGAATTCTTTGATACAGGATTAATTAATCTATTCATTCGGAGAGCCTTATTCACGACATTCCACCTCATTTTAAGATAGTTTTTTTAGTTTTCTGTTATCTTTTCCTTTATTTTGACCCCTACATGCCTTCCTGGCTCACATTCATAAGCTAAAACTTCGTCGCCAACTTCGAAGGTAGTAGCATTCTTAGGCTGCCCATCACCATCGAATATCCTAATGTGCCAATCATCTTGAACAATAGTATTTATTTTTCTTCCATCATATTCAGCTTCTATAAGCAGAAGTGGTCTGACTTCGATTTTTATTCTACCTATATTAACTGCTCTTGCATTTCCGTTAATATCAATTACTGAAACTTTTTCTCCTACTTTTAAATCTGTAATATACTCTGTTGTATCATCCGGACACCAGACATAACTATGAACTGCTCCGGCATTTACTCGAAAAGGTCTAGTATTCATGTAAGGTAAATAATGTGTCTCGCTACATACCAGCAGTCCCCCGCTTGACGTAGAACCAATTATCATGGCTTCTTCCTTTGTCAATAAACTTGTTGTATCAATACAAGCACGCTCTCCAGGTCCTAGATGAGTTACTCTTGAAACTTTAGCTTTTACAACGGGAAGCGATGTCTTTTTATTTTCTTCAATAACTGTATTTAACTGGAAAACATCTTCTGTTTTGCCTGTGTCAAACAAAAATCCATCACACCCTACTTCCATAACTTCTTTAGAAACAACAGCATCACTAATTGCTTGGACGTATTTAATAATAACTACATCTTTTGGTTGAAGCTTTGCAATAACTAGTTCTAATGGAATGTTTGTTTCATCCTTAAATTCAACTATTAAATATGAATAATTCCCGCCTTCTATACACGCTTTCATCATGGACTCTTCATCATCAATATATATATATATACCTATTTCAAAATTTGCTTCTTTGGCTCTGTTCAGAACATCAATGTCCTTAGAGACTATAATTATCTTGCCATTTTCTCCATCAAGCTTTTCAAAACAATCCTCTAATTCTACTAAGGAATTTACTAAAATAGCTATGTTCATTCGTGCAGAGTGTATAAATTCCTTAACTTGATGAGCATGATACAGTATTCCGTTAAAATTATTAGATTGATTAACTTTTAGAATAATATCTTCTAAATTGCTATAATTACTCCTTGCATCGTACCAAATAATCCTTTTTTTCATCGTTATTCCTCCTGTTACTCAAACCATACTCTTTTTATTTTTCCTGGGTTCCTCTTTACCTCTTTAACGACTTGTACCTTGCATTCCATGTTTATATGAAATTCAAGAGATGTGCTAACTTGCTCTTGCAATAATTCAATATCAACTTCTTGGTCAAAAGGCTCTACCTCAACAATTAATCGTTCTTCTTTAACAATAAATCGGTACCAGTTCCCAACACCCTCAACCTGCATTAAAATGTTTTCAAGGTAAACTGGCGAGAATTCTCCTGAAGCAATCTTAATTTGTTCAATATTTCTACCTCTTAGGTATAGTTTCGGTAGATTAACACCACAAGTACAACCACTCTCATCAATAAATCCAATATCACCCGTTCTAAATCTAATTAGTGGCATACCTTCTCTTAATAAAGTAGTAATGACAATCTCGCCCTGTTGACCTACCTCTAATGGTTCTAGGGTTTCTGGATCTATAATTTCAAGATACAGATGGCCATCAGCAACGTGGAACCCATCTTGCTCTTCACATTCAAGTCCAACAAGCATAGCCTCTAAAGATCCAAATAATATTGTGGATGTACAACCCCAAATTTCCTCAATTCTTTTTCTAAAATAATGAGAGGTTCCTTCACCAGTTAAAAATATATGTTTAATCTTTAAATCATTTTGAACATCAATATTTAGTACTTTTGCTTCTTCATATAAAACAATGGCATAAGATGGTGTTGTTACAAGTACTTCAGCTTCCCAATCCATCATAAAATGGAGAGCAATGTCTGGGTCTGAATATGCCCCCCCTTTTCCAATTGGTAGAATAGTACAATTTAACAGGTGCTGAAACTCGTGATGGAATGTGAGTGCTGAGGAACTCATTTCGTAAGGGAGCATATTAGCAACGACTAAATTTTTTACTTTACTCATTAACTTTGGATACTTTGGTGCAAAGTAATAAGAGTATAATTCATCCATTGTATGGCCAATATAACTTGGTTTAGACCCAGTCGTTCCAGTAGATTTACAGATATATGCAAGTTTCTTTTTAGTTAAAATATCCTTATAACTCTCCCTTAGGTCATCTTTTGTTAGGAAAGGGATATAACGATAATTCTCAATGTCAAAAGTAATGTCGGAGCTATAACCAGAAGCTTGTAGTCTATCACGATAAAAAGGATTATTCTCCCAGACATAGCGAAGTAAGTGATTTAATGAAAATTCATGAAAATCTCTGACTTCTTCTCTTTCCATCGACTCAATAGAACGTCCTTCTTCTTCTAAACCATTGAACCAGCGTTTAATACTCTGTAAGTGAAACTCACCATTTTTAATAGTGAGTAAATCTTTTACTGTTAACATATATCTACCTTACCTCCACTTCTTTTTTGATTAAGTGAAGTATATTTTTACTAAAAATGTAATCTTTTTTATCATCCGAGATTGGTAATCTTTCAATTTTCACTTTTTCTACATAAGGATCGGATAAAGGAAACTCGGAACCGAAAATCACTTTTTCATGACCGCACTTTTCTACAGCAGTTTCAATAGTTAGGTAATTGGCAGAAGATGTCTCAAGAAAAACATTTTTCATTTTAGCCGATAATTCAATGGCTTCAATATCAAATGGTCCAAAGCCCATGTGTCCTATAATGAATGTAGTTTCTTTAAATTCACTAGCTAATCTCCCAACTGCTGCAGTACTTGCGCTGGCATGAAAAAGTGTATGTGTATAGTATGGAATATTTAATTGTCCACATAAATCAGCTAGAGCTTTAGAAGTCTTTCCTAGTAAGGAAAACTGATGAACCATTGGAGCAAGCTTCAATCCAATTAAGCCTTGACTAATATAGAATTCGAGTTGCTCTAATACCTTATCAGCCTTATTATTAGGATTTACATTACAGAAACCGTAAAAAATATCTGAATAATGTTTTACCAAACTTAAAACATAATCATTGTTTGCATCTGGCTTCTCAGGTTTATCCTTTCCAATAACATAATTTGTCATTTTCCTTACATCCACCATTCCACCAGGAAATAAAATCGTTTTGTCAACCTTTGAATAAGTCATTGTTTCGATTAACTTTTCAACACTAATGTAAGGTAATTCAGCAATATGAGCATGGCCATCTATAATCATTATTTTTTCTCTCCTTTAAAAAAGACTCGATTAACTTTCGAATATTGTCTTTCTATGTTGTTAGATATTCTAACTTCACAAACTACACCGGCAGAGCTATACATATGTCTCTTCACATTTTCTATTAATTCTTCTTCATCTACGCCTATTGGATTTTCAATCTCAATGGTTAATTCCTCTTCTTCTATCACGAATGTAAACCATAAACCGACTTCAGGAATCATTAATAAAAAGTGCTCCAACAAAATAGGAGAATAATCTACTCCCTCAATTATGAAAGTTGATCCTTTCCTTCCTCTAAGATGTAACCTCTTTAATTTATTTCTAGCGTTTTCTGATGGCTCTTGTAAGAAACCTATATCCCCAGTCTTATATCTAATAAAAGGCATTGCTTCTCTTAAAAGGGTAGTGATGACAATTTCCCCAACCTCTCCATCCTCAATTGGTTGTCCATTATCATTAATAATTTCCACTAATACATTTCCATCTAAAACCTGATAGCCATCTTCGACGTTGCTTTGTATCCCAACTAAGCCACATTCTGTCGAACCGTAAATCTGATGGATCTCACAATTCCAAATTTCTTTTAATCTAGTAATGAACTGAGGAGAACATCCTTCTCCAGTAAGCATTAGTTTTCTAACTTGAATTTCTTTCCCTATGCTTAGTCCCACCTTTTCAATCTGTTCAGCCAGTAGGGCAGCATAAGAAGGGGTTGTAATAATAATAGAAATTTTAAATTGTTGAATGGCATCAACCGTCTTATCTAGTGGAGCCATGTACCCTCCTTTCCCTAATGAAACTATTGCTGCTCCAAAAATAAATTGATAAAGTCTGTGAAACCCTAAAGCAGGTTGTGCAAATTCATAGGGTAAAGCTATTCCTACAACGTCTGAGGAAGAGTCTCCTTCGTATAGAGTGGGGTATGAGGGTATAGCATCATGGTAGTATTGGTCTGCAAGGGTAAGAGCATTATATATCGGCTTACCTGTAGTACCTGATGTAAGGTGATATTGAGTGATTTTTAAGTGGTCTACGGATAAGAGAAGGTCCCTATTACCTTTTAACTGGTCTTTCTCAAGAAAGGGTATCTTTTCAATATCTTTTTTGTGGGCAATGTGAGGTTGTGTAAATCCATTTTCTATTAATTTTTCGCGGTAGTAATTATTATTGTCCCAAACATATTCTAATAACAAATTAATTGCCATTAAGTAATACTCGTCTTTGTGCTGTTGATTTAATGTTTCAATGTTTTTTCCTTGACTATGTATTTCATTAAAAAATTGATTAAGTTTAGCAAAGACTAAGCTTTCTAAGGTTCCATTAAACATACTAGATTTTGCTTGTGTTGTAGGTGAAAAATCCAATTCTCTGGTCCTCCCTTAAAAATATTCGAGTTATTGTATTGTTTTTTCGATATAAACTGGTTTTCGACTAGTATCGTTATTGAGCAGCATTGAAGTATCAAAAAGTTGTTTATCTAGAGTTAGATCTATTTTTCCGGGTATATCAATTTTTTCTGTTAGAAATTCTAATATCGCTCCCTTCGTTTGGTGTAAATCCTCATTGTATTGCATAAATATTTCAATCCCGTAATCCTTTTCTTGTACCTTCCAGGCAATCGGGATTTGTTCCAAAGAATAAATGACTTCTTGAAAGTCGTATAAACTAAGAGTTTTACTGCCATATGATAAGCAGTCCTTTAAACGTCCATAATGACGAACTTCTAAATGGTTAGATCCGCACTTGCAATTAGTATTATGGAGAGAGACTAAATCTTCACTGACGTATCTCAATAAAGGTGAACCTTGGTTTGTAAGTGTTGTAATTACAGCAACACCTTTCTCTCCAATTTTCTTTTCTTGATTTAGATCCTCATCGTAAACCTCTATAAGGTAGTTTTCTTCAGATAAATGAAGAACGCCATACTCACACATTTTTGCGATATTCCCCGTTTCTGTTGACCCATATAAATTGTATATAGGTTTTCCCCACTGCTTTTCTAAATATGCTTTTCTACAAGGAGATAATAGTTCGCCAGCTACCAATATCCCTCTCAAGTTAGGAAGAGCATCATGTAAGTTAAGAGATAATTGTGATGCTGTTTCCGCTAACAATTCTAATTCTCTAGGAATACCCGCAAAGACAGTTGCTTTTAACTCTGTCATTAGTTCCAATACTTTAGTGTATGTAGCAACAGTATTTCTACTACTTGCTGGTATAACAGCAGCATTTTTATAATACGCAGCTTGAAGTACAAGAAAAGCTGGGACATATAAGGAAAAAGGAAACCTAATTAATATCAAATCATCTTCGTTTAGTTTAATACCAGAGGCTGCAATCTCTTTGCCACCAGTCTCTAAGTCATTTTTGGTATACCACGAAGTAGACGGAATTCCAGTTGTCCCTGAGGACTCGTGATAATGACTTATGAACTTCGCTTCTACAGCCAATAAATCAAATTTTGAAGCTCTTCTTAATTCTTCCTTAGTAGTAAAGGGAATATCTTTTATAGAATGAGGTCTACTTATCTCAATTAATTTCTTTTGGTAGAAAGGAGATTTCTTTATTTTCCCTAGCAAAATAGGCAATTCGGCATTTGTTCTTTTTATCAAATATGTGCTCATACTTCCACCTCCAATTTCCCCCGTAACAATATTACCATTTTAGTAAAAATTTAAATTTCAGTATATTTTTTACTTTTTAAGTATAACTAATTAAGCTTTTGGGAGCAATATATTATTAAATTTTTTTCACTATTGTTGCATAAAAGAAGATATTTAAAATCTGATTATTCTGTCATTTATTCATTCTGGTAAATGAGCTAAAACGACAATACCAAGCGTAAGGTGGTACTGTTTATTTGGTAAAATTATACAATTAGACTTAGGTGACAACGACTTTTTTTCTCTTACGGAATCCCGCTAGGAACAATGTAGCTAAGCCAAACTCTTGCCAGGCGCCATATGGTCCTCTTTAACCATCGAGTAATTTATAAAAGTGTTTGCTTACTTTTGGTTTTGAGTTGGATAAGAACATTGGGACAATACGTGATGAGCGCTAAAAACAGTTGATTGTGTACCGCTTCGATTTAAAGAAAGTCTATCAAGCTTTGACAATCGAAGAAGCAGAGTTGGCTTTCAATGAATTTAAGGATAAATGGGGTCAGAAACACCCAATCATTGTTCGTTCATGGGAATCCAACTGGATGGAGCTGACTTCCTACTTTAGTTATCCGCCTGACATTAGAAGGATGATTTATACAACTAATATTATTGAAGGTTTTCATAGGCAACTTAGAAAGGTAACGAAAACAAAAACAGCCTATCCAACGGATGAGGCTCTGAGAAAGGTTATTTATTTAGCTACTATATTAGCTTCAAAAAATGGACTATACCGGTAAGAGGTTGGAAAGAATGTATATCACAGCTAGCCATTCATTTTGAAGACCGCCTAAAGCCTGAACTATCTGCCTAAGCGGTTGGTTGGTGCCGGCTTGACATAGAGCCTCGTACGAACTGTTTTACTATAAATGCCAAATGGCATAAAATGTAAGGACTGAAAATTAGTCTAACTGTTATTTTGAAGATAGGAAGTGAAAGAAATCACGTTTTCTTGAAACTGCCTCACTAATACTCCTACATGCCTGGAACAGTGATAGCTTAAAAGGTATGAAGTTAGGTAAAGTCGGCTGAAACAAGCCTAAGTAATTGCTTATACAGAATTATATGGTACGCGATAGGCCGGGTGGCTATAAACAATCTATGGTGAGAATGTCGTACCAACGGCTGACGAATCTCCGAAGGTAAACCTCGACAGAAGTACGGTTTAGAAATGAATCGGGCGTGAAAATAACGCTTGTCTAAAGGATTGAAATTTTCATTCGGATAGTAAATCCTAACGCAGTTACAGTCTGTGGAGCTAGACACGGGGAAAAGGAGACACCTAAGTTGAAACAATGATCGTCGGAAAGGAACGTCGGAAGCGGTCAACGTTGCTCGTTAGAGCGAAGGGCACTTCAAGTTAAACAGGAAAAGTGTAAACGAGGGAACTGTTTTTAATGACCGATGAAAGTAGTGGTACAACCGATGACGATTCTTGTAATGAGAAAAGGAGGAACAGCCACAAGTCGAAAATTATGGAAGGAATATCTATCATTCAATCCTTGCATGGATTCTGGTGAGACTTAAAAGGTCACCTATTACTCGTGAAGGAAGGTGATAGACGCCTGCATTTCATTCGAATCACTAGTTCCTCGTATTTAAAGGCCAATGAAGCTTCCTGCTTCATTGGCCTTCTTCTTTAAATAGGACAATCTATTTTATCAAGCTTATAAAATTATTGATTCCCTGCCTCTAAAAAGTCTAACTGTTCCTGAGTTAGATGAACATCTACAGCTTTTAAATTTTCTTCTAATTGCTCAGTCACACGGCATCCAATAACAGGAAAAGTTGGAAACGGCTGTGAGGTAAGATAACTAAGTACAACTTGATTCATCGTAATCGATAGATCTGATGCAAGTTGGTGCGCTCTTTCAAATCTCCTCCAGTTCTTTTTCATCTGATAAGCAGGATTTATTCTCTCATCCTCTTTTGAATACAAGCCCGTATCCCACTTTGTAAACAATCCTTGTGCTTGCGGCGAATAAGAAAATGCGGCTAACCTGTTTTCTCTATGTAATTGCCTCATCTGATGATCCATGTGGACAAGGGTTTGATCTGTTAATTTCTCTGGATTCGCTTCCGCTAAGCTCCACATGACTTGATTTCCAGAAAAGCCTTGTAACCCATGTTTATGGGCATACTCTTCGGCTTCTACTACTCGAGCTGTCGACCAATTGGAACATCCGAAATAGCGAATGTTTCCAACTTTTATTTGCTCGTTCAAGACCTCTATTATTTCTCCGACAGAACGCCTTGTATCATCACGGTGGAGAAAATACAAATCAATTGTATCGACCTGAAGATTCCGCAAACTCTCTTCTATATCCAATTTAATTTCTATAGGAGAAAGTCTTGGGATATGCATTGTTTCTAGACGTGGATGTGCCCCTTTTGTTGTCACGATCATGTGGTTCCGGTTATTTCTAGACTTCATCCACTGTCCAATTGTTTTCTCACTTATACTAGATTCAACGGGAAGCCAGTTCGCATACACTTGAGCCGTATCGATAAATGTCCCACCACGATCTGCATAAAGATCCATTAAACGAAAGGATTCTTGCTGATTTAACGTACTCCCTATGTTTGCACCACCCAAACAAAGAACTGAACATTGAATGTCTGTTCGTTGAACCTGTTTGTATCTCACCTATATCACCTCCACGTTTACACTAGTAGCCTCAACCTATATCGACTTCTTAACAATCTCCATAACAGTCCTAAGCTCTTCAATCGGTATTTGGCCTGGTGCAGAACTACTTTGCCCTACTCCAAATGTAATTGTCGAACCAAAAACAAAACCAAACATCCGAGTAATCGCACCATATTTGCCCATTGAAATTGTCACCAAAGGAATGTTTATATTCTTAGTAGCATCTTGTGTTGCTTGTAATAGAAGTAACACATCATCCATATTTTGTGGCATTACGGCAACTTTAGCAAGGTCCGCACCATATGATTCAGCTGCTTTAAACTTATCCATAAGAACCGAAAGATCTGGTGTTAACTCAAAATTATGGAATGACAAAACCAAACGAACATCGTGACTAGTTGAAGCTTTTCGTAGATACTCAATATCTTCTTTATCATTGATTAATTCATAATCGATCATATCAACATTGTTTGTTGCGCAAACATCTGCTATTAATTGAACTTTATCCTCCTCTGATAAAGAGATAGGATTTCCTCCTTCTTTTGTCGACCGGATCGTAAACAGAATTGGAGTGTCCGCTACTTGAGATCGGATTGTAGCAAGCATTCCGGTTACTTTTACAGTATCATCTAAATTTTCAAAAAAATCACCACGCCATTCAATTAGATCTGGTTTTTCTTGCTTGACACTTTCTAACTCATTCATAATCTCATTTTGGCATGTACCGATCAACGGCATGCAAATCTGAGCGTTGCCATTACCTAGTTGAACCCCTCTTACCTTTACAGTTTGTTGATTAGCAACTTTTTCATTCATCTACAGTTTCCTCCTTGATAACAATCAACTTCACTCTTTTATAATAGTTGTTATAATCATAAATGAACAACGCTTATTGAGCAACTACCTACACAACAATATAATCTTAATACCTTTATGCACTAAAGCTAAAGCCTACTATTGCTAGCTTTAATTAATATCCTAGTTGTTATTGTTGAGGTCAGTCCCTATAAAACCCATATAGCAAAACTATTATATTAAAAGTTCCAACAATATTTTTACTTCATCTGAAAACTATATTATAATTTAACTATCATTGGATAACCAATTCTAACGAACAGAATAAATGGAAAGTGAGCTTTTAAATGTCTAATTTTAAAATGTTTCCACGAGAGAAAAGTATTGTTTTTATCGGATTTATGGGAGTAGGAAAGACCACCATTGGAAAACTAGTCGCACAGAAATTATTCAGAAGTTTCATTGATATAGATGAAGAAATTGAAAAAGAGTATAACATGCCAACAACGGAAATCTTCAAAACAATCGGTGAAAAAGCTTTTCGTGAAAAAGAGAAAGATCTAATTACGAATTTTTGTAACCAAAAACGTAAGATCATCTCCGTAGGAGGCGGTGCATTTTTACAAAAAGAAGTTCGTGATGTTTGCTTATCGAATTGTATTGTCATAGCTTTAGATATTTCTTGGGATCAGTGGAAAGAACGTCTTAATATGATAATTGATAGTCGCCCAGTCTTAAAAGGGCTTTCTATGGAGGAGATTGAAGCACTCTTTTACAAAAGAAAAGAAATATATTCTACTCATCATTTGAAATTTACAACCGATCATCTCGATGAGGAAGAAGCTGCTAATTACATTACAGAATCGTTGAAACTCGCTTGGGACCTTTATGATCGGAACTAACCTCTTTCTTTAAAAATAGTAAATGAACCCTTTGCCATCGTGGAAAAGGGTTCATTTACTTTTCAATTAAAAGTAGTTCACTTATTCTGTTCAATTACTCCATATTTCCCGTCATTTCGTTGATATACAATGTTAGTCATAGATGTCTCGGCATTTGTAAAAACAAAGAATTGATGGCCTAACATATTCATTTGTAGAACTGCCTCTTCTGTATCCATTGGCTTTAAATTAAACCGTTTTGTCCTAACAACTTGGATTCCCTCTTCTTGATCTTCCTTATCTACTTCCGGTTCCATTAACAAAACTGCGCTTGAGATTTGCTTATTTACTGCTTTCACTTGCCTTGGTTTACGGTTAACCTTTGTCTTATATTTGCGTACTTGACGCTCTAATTTATCGACAATTAAATCAATTGCTGCATACATATCTACATGCTGTTCTTCAGCACGCAGAAGTAATGATTTTAACGGAATCGTTATTTCTACTTTTGTATCTTTCTCGTAAACGTTTAACTTTACTTGAACTTCAGTTGCGATGGAGCCGTCAAAATATCTTTCAAGCTTTTCTACCTTTTTCATAATGAAATCTCTTAGAGCATCTGTCACCTCTAGATTTTCACCGCGAATATTAAATCTCATATAGACCCCTCCTAAGTTGCTGTTACTTAAAAGCTTTTATTGCTTCTTTCTATAACTACATAATACTATTAGCTTCTAATATATTACTGTGACCTTCATCACAGAATAAGAAAAATCCAATCAAACAACTTAAGAGGTTCATTGGGCTTCTCTGGTATTACTTATGCTTATTTCGTAGTTGTCATTTGATCATTCTCTTTTTTTATCATATTAAAAATTGACATCTAACTTTTTTTATACTTCATAAAGCGCAGTTGATTCCCATCAGGATCTACTACATTCATCACTCGAATTCCTTCAACCATCTCGTTTGGAGGCTCATTTACAATATGTTTGCTCTTAAACTCAGAGTACCATTCATCAATATTGTGAACAACAAAATGTACCAATCCTCCTACTTGGCAATCACCCGTATGTTCCGTTAGATAGATCGTGAAATCATCGCGCGTAATCTGCATAAACACAGGAAAATGTGGCTCAAATCGATGTTCCCAATCAATTTTAAATCCAAGTCCATCTACGTAGTACATTTTACTTTTACTATAATCTGTTATTCGCAATGCAGGGATAACGTTTTGCATGGGTTACCTCCAGTTTTGTTTGGTCACAACAAAGACCTTTAACTAATTGAATTGAGAAATCACTACCTATTTATTTTAAGATGTACTCCTCCAACCCACCAATCAAATCCAGTTAATGCAAAACGGTGCTGCTCTTCATTCAACACATCCACACCATCATTCGTTATTTCTATATTAGCTTCTACGTTAGGCGAATTATACTTAGGCAATGGCTTATCACTTTGAAGCAATGGCTTATCTCCAATCATTAGCTCGTTTAAAATCGCTGCAAAGTGAAGATTACTTAGCCCATCATTTCCTCTACTACGCGCTACATGTTGAAACAATTCATTAAAAGAACACATGCCTTCTTTAATAAAAGATAATGCTAACCATTCAACTTCATTAACTCCAGTTTTTTTGGAAGGAAAATATTCTTTATGACATTGAAACGCTTGCCAGAGAAAAGGGAGCTGGTGCTGATTATGTTCTATCCAATTTTCAAAAGCTTGTACATCACTCGAATTATACGCAATCCAGCCTCTGAGAGCTTCTTCAATTTGTTCATAAGTAAGTTTTTTTCTACAAGAAAACAGTTCAATCAGCTGATCGGAAGTCAATTGCCCTAACCCTAAAAATGGCTCAATCCCCGGATACTGATTAATGCTCACCATCGAAAGGTTGTTAAAGCCTTTAGAAGATAATTCTGTAATCAAATACATCAACATTGTCTGATCATAACGGTCATGCTCAAACCATAGAACAACCTCTTCTGTTCTGACTGCGTCATCTAGTAACTTATTCTGCTTATTACAGTTTGCAATAAACTCTAAAGATGGAATTCCTAGTTTTTCTTCAAAAAATGCCGAACGTCTTTTAATCAGTTCTTCATCTGACCAACTCAAGCTTAATGGTCCAAAATCATACATTTCTCTCCAGACGATTATACGCTCAAAATGTACACGAAGTTTATTGCCAACTACATCACCATTTACAATCTGTAACATTCGTTCCCCCTAAATCCCCCCTAAAAGGTTACTATCCTTGAGTCTATTATATTCTAATTAACAAACGTCTATTTTCTTTTTCCATAAGACTTTCCCTTTTTCCTTCGTAAACAAAGATGTTCTAAACTTTCTCTTTAACACTTCTAAATTTGAACTAACAAATTCATTCCGTTTATAAGGCTTTTTGGATTTATTAGTAAGACCATTAAAATATAGTGTCATTCTATAAAGGAATTCACCATCCTTTTTAATGACTGCCCGGTACGTTCCGATATATTGTCCCTCTGAATTATAACCTTTGATTTTTCCAACCCACATTTCCATTAGGTTTATTATCCCTCCTAACAAAATATAGAGTATTTTTTATAGAGTCTTTACCCTTTAAAAAATCTACTAGTTAACTCATTTAAAAGGTCTTTTTCATCATAGCCATCAACGGTTAACGTAATTTCTGTACCATGTGCAAGACCTAACGACATCACACCCATAATACTTTTGCAATTAATTTCCCTGTTATTTACATGAATAAAAACGTTAGAGGAATACCTTTGTGAGACATTAACAAGTTCATATGCAGGCCGAGCTTGTAGACCTGTATTCATTTTCACTTTCATTCTTTTTGTAATCATAAGAACATACTCCTTTTTTGTAAATAGATAACGAATACTCACCTCAATAACTTTTTTTGAAAGTCTAATCTTTGCTTTGCATTACCTTTGATGATAATATCTACACCACTATCAATATTTCGTTCAACTTTCTCTCCCTCAATCACTTTCCTTACAATTTCAACGCTTATATAGCCCATATCATAAGGGTTCTGTGCTACGGACCCAGGTAAAGTTCCTTCTTCTATTAACTCAATCATTTCGTTCATTCCATCAGCACCTGTAACTGGAATTGTAACCCCCTCTTTCTCAATAACCTGTAAAGCATATAGAGCCATTGTGTCATTAGTAGCGATTATCCCTTTAATATCAGGATGATCAGTTAAAATTGATTCAACTGTTTCTTTAATAACATCAAATTCATTTGCTAAGTTTGCTATTTCTGTCGCCACGATTATTCCTGCTGCTTTTAAACTACTTTTTGCTCCTTGTAATCGCCCGCCTCCAACTGGACTTTCTACATCACCACCTATTAGGGCAACTTTATTGCCAGGCTGTAATTCAGAGGCTAAAAGTGCCCCTGCTTTTCTTCCTAAATCAAAGTTATCAGTACCGATATAAGAGGTTTTATTTACCCAAGGATCATCTGTATCTAATAACATTACGGGAATATTCTTTTTAACAAACCTTTCTAAGATGGGAATGATAAAATCCGGGTAATGAGGTGAGACGACTAATACATCTGGATTTTCTTTAAGGACAACCTTTAACAACTTGCCCTGTTCTTCTGCTGATCCTTCATGAGGAGCGATCACCTTACCGTTAATATCAAAGTCTCGAAATCCTTTTTCTGCACCCTCTTTAACAATTTGCCAATAATCTGTGTTTAAGTCTTTTAAAACAACGATAACTGTTGGTCTTTCATCAGCAAGCTGTTTAGAAATGAATGCTAATAAAATACTAGAAAAAGTAACGAGTAGAAGAAGAACAATTGGTCTTTTTTTCAATGAATTCGCCCCTAGATCCTTCTTAAATTTGAAAGCTATCTTATAATATAACCCTAGTTTTTCTATCTATTTCTATTATGAATATTTATCACATTGATTGTAATATTTATAGTTCAAACTAATAATATATAACACCTAATCAAGAACATAATCCCCCCAACGATCGTTAATTCATAATCAATTCCAACCTAACGCCATTACTGTTACGATGAAAAGGTAAATGTAATTTGATCACGCTCAGATAGATTTACATAATTATCTAGTTCTATTGCGACATCGCCAAAAGAACAAAGCTGTTGAGAATTGATTCTCAACAGCTTTTGACTCATCAAATGTTCTTGACTAATGACTTTTTGACTTTGTTATTTCTTTAACAGACACTACTTTTCCCAAATAAGCGGATTGAATCACGGCATCAATTACTTTTTGAACTGAATACCCGTCTCTAAAATTAGGAATGCCAGTTAGTAATCGTCTTTCACTTTTTTTTCTTTTTAGAATTAAATCTAGCCATTTCCATATCTCATTCCGATTGGTTAAGCGCCATGGTCTAAACCGTCCTTCATTCGGTTCAGCCATGTCATCCCATTTGATTACATTTTCTAAATGAATTTCTTGCCATTGCCCTTTTCCATGGGCATATTTTAATTGCACTCCTAATTCACTAGAGAGAAATTGTATCGTTCCTTCACTACCAAAAAAGGATAACTCAATGGTTTGGCCTCTATTCCCCTGAGAAGAAATCCAGCTTGTATAAAACGAACCATGTGCACCAGAAGAAAAAGTACCATTAAAATAAACAGAATCTGCTGATTGATCATAGTTGTCCATATCATGTATCATTTTTAATTTTCCCTCATGTAAAAAGGAAAGAGAGGATTGTACACTACGAACATTTTCACCTAATACAAATTGAACAAGATCAATCAAATGAGATCCTAAATCAGCAAGAACTCCACCAGTCCCTCCTTTAGATTTCGTTCCTCGCCATCCCGGAGGACCCGATAATCCATAGGCTCCTGTATACTGAAATTTCCCGTCATAAACTATCCCGATAAAACCTCGCTCTAGAAGTTCCTTCAGTTTTTGCACTCCTGGGTTTTCACGGTATGTAAAATTCACACCATGAATAATCTTATTTTCTTCTGCTGCTTTAACCATTGAATGAGCCTCATGCTGGTCCATTGCTAATGGTTTTTCGCACATAACATGAATGCCACGTTTGCTTGCCTCTACAGCAATGTCATGGTGTGATTCATTCGGCGTAACGATACAAATGCCATCGAGTTCTGCCTTCTCAAACATTTCTTTATATGATTGATAGCTTGAATGAATGGTGTATTTTTTTGCTAGGTTTTCAGCACTCGTTCCACTCGGACTACAAATGGCTTGTATGTGAACGTTTGGATGCCTTTCTAATATAGGGAGATACCATAAATCTGCAAATGAACCTGCTCCTACTACCCCAATATTTATGTTACTTACACTCATAATATCCTCCTGAGAATAAATAGTAGTATGTTTTAAACAAAGAACCTGCAATGCCTTAACTTGCTAAGCGCCTGCATGTTTCGAGTTTGTTCCAAAAGGTAAGAAATGACCTTTTGGAACAAACTCTATTAATCTACTTTCACAGTTTGACCGCTTTCAGCAGACTGAATAATTCTTTCAAGTACTTTTTGATTTTGGTAACCATCATAGAAAGTCGGAGTTCCCGCTTGCTGATTGTTTGTTACTAAGTCAGCAAAATCTTGCAATTGCTGTTTCTTATAATGTTCAGGTACTTTCTGTGTTTGAAAAGTAGGTCTTTTATCATTTTCTTCTTTAAAGCAAAGGTCAATCTCATCTGGCCGTTCACAATTGACATGAATCGTACCGTAATCACCGTAAATCGATACTTCGTGCTGGTTCCCAGATCCAACTGCATTTCTTGTCGTAAGAAAATTACCAATTACATTATTATCAAGCACTGCTTGAAAACTAGCGTAGTCATCCACATCGACTTTCTTCCACTCTCCACTGTTCGGTTCTTTTCTTTCGTGAACAAACGTTTCCATTAATGCTGATACAGAATGAAATTCTCCAACAAAGAATCTAGCACTATCAATCATATGAGCACCTAAATCCCCTAGTGCTCCCGTACCTGTAATCGCTTTATTAAAACGCCAAGCATAAGGTACTTCAAATAGTGGCGCTCCGAATGATTGAAGATATCGAACAGCAATATGACGAATCGAACCAATCTTATTTTCTTCTAGCAGCTGTTTCGCATAGCGAAAAGAAGAAATGTAACGATAAGAAAAACCAACCATACATGGTATTGGTTGTTGTTCATACAAGAGTGCTAATTTCTCGGCCTCATCAAAATTTAAAGTAAAAGGTTTTTCTGCCATAATCGGTTTTTGATGTTGAATACATAACTCTATTACCTTAGCATGCAAATGGTTAGGCACAATCGAAATCACAGCATCAACATCTGGATCGGCAATCAAAGCTTCCATATCATTAAATCGTTTCTCTTCACTAACCCCTTCTTCATTACCAATTTCATTCAAAAGCTCCTCATTCACATCACAAAGAGCACCCAACTGTAGTTGTTCTAATTCAGAGATCATTCTTCGATGCGCATTCGCCATCCCGCCAAGTCCAATTAACCCGACCGTTACTACATCATTTTTAATCATGTTTTACCCTCCTACGTATAAAAAGCTATTTTCTTCTAAAAGTCCATTCTCATTATAAAACGCGAAAATGTATATGGATATACAAACATTGAAAGCGCTTAATTGAAGACCCCCTATTTAAGATTATAAAACACTATTAAGATATATGTTTTCTTTTTGGCTTTAACAACTATCATCATAATACCGCGGGCCAAAGAAATGAAAATAGCTTTAAAAAACCACTTATAGGGTTGCTTATAATCCTATAAGTGATTTTATTTATGACAATACTGTTACAAATGAAATTGTAGGCTTGTCACCATTTTGATGATAATACTTTTTTAATCTTCATAATAAGGTTGCTCCCATGTTTCCGTATATAAGAAAGTAACAGGAGACTGCACAATTTCAGCTTTTCATACTGTGATACAGCATTTAACACCAAGTCCACTCACAATATGTCTATATTACTAATCTTTTATCCTCTAGTCTCTACATTAATATTTTTCAGGTTTACTAAGAAACCGCTTCAATCTTTTATACTATTATTCGCCTGTAATACCTGATTTATCAATACTTTCCACAAACCATCTTTGTACAATAATATACATCAGTGCTAGTGGAAGAATTGATATGATGGTACCTGCAAAGGCTATCGCTTCTGTAAAACTTAAGTTTGGATTTACACCAGGGTCACCAGCACCACTTGCCTGAGCCACTCCCTCGTAGGTTTGCTGCAAAGATCCTAATAGCATTGGAACTGTCTGAATTTTCCCCTCTAAATAAAAGGATGTTAAAAACGTTTCATTCCAATATAACGAAAAAGCATACACACCAACGATGATAAAGGCGGGACGAACCATTGGTATCGCTATAGTCCAAAACGTCCTTAGTGCATTCGCTCCATCTAGAAATGCAGCTTCCTCCATTGCTTTTGGGATTAGTCTAAAGAATTGAAAGAAGATAAGAATAAATAATGCAGCTTGTTCCCCTTGCCCTGTTAACGCTGGGACTACCAAAGCTCCAATATTTCCTTTTAGGTTTAATTCCGTAAAAATTTGATATCGCGGAATAAAAAATAATGTTTTCGGTACGATATACGTAAACAACAGCAACATAAATACGATATTTTTCCCTCTAAAATCAAATCGGGCTAAACCATATCCTATTAATGCAGAGGATATAATAACACATATTGTAGTCGCACCAGCTAAAAGTGCTGTCGTTACAAAAGCGTTTGGCATATTTAACGCATTCCATGTCAACTCATAATTAAACGTATAGAGGCTGGTTGGTAGCCATTCGACGGTACTATCAGCCAAATCTAAATTGGACATCAAACTTACCGAAAACATGTAAATTAAAGGATAAAGAAAAACAAAACCAAAAATTAACAAGATCGTGTAGGTTGATAATTTGTACATGAGTCCGTCGCTCATTTGCGAACCGAAAAAAATCTTCTTTGCTTTTAGTCTGTTTTTCTTAACTTCGTACGTGAAACGATTATATGTTTCTGCTAAGTTACTATACATTTATCATCACCTCACACTTGTCTTTCTGCTTCGAGTCGCATAGTACAATATGGAGATCAGTACTATTTGAACGATCGTATACAGGATGGAGATCGCAGAAGCATACCCCTCACGTCTAGAACCGTCATATGTGGACTCCATAATAATACTTATAATCGGGTTAAGTTCAAAATTTGCTAGAAAAACAACGACAAAGACTACGCATACACTTACTAGAGGGTATATAGTAGGCAATGTGATCTTCCAAAAAGCTGTCCATGGCGAGGCTCCATCTATTGATGCAGCCTCGTACATGTCCTTGCCGACTTTCTGAAGAGCGGCAAGGAAAATCAAAATGGGAACGGCGCTGTACCACAAGAGCTGAACAATCAGTTCAAAAAGGGAAACGATCCACAAAACAACATTTTGAGATGGAATAATCGTATAGATCACATCTAAAAGCAGCCTGTTGGCACTTATCGCCATTCCGCCGTAACTACTTATATTTTCCATCAACTCACCACTCATAATAATGACCGGCAAGAAAAACAGCAATCGGAAAAACGACTTTCCCTTTATCTTTTGATTCAGCAGCACCGCAATGATAACAGATACTGCAATAATTACCGGTACGTACAACAGCGTACTGACAAAGAAGTTTTGAGCTGCAATGACAAAATCGACGTCTTCAAACAAAATCCTTTGGTAGTTTTCAAGACCGACCCAGTTATATCTCCACCCTGATCTGTTCCCAAAGGAAACATTATTGAAACTCATGAATATGGTCCTGTATAACGGATACAAAACCAAAACCAAAAAACCGAGAATCCAGGGGCTGATAAAGAGAATACCAGTTAAAGCTTTTTTTTGCTTCATACTCAGCGTCATCATAATATCACAACCCCTTTTGCTTTAATTTGCACATCTCCATATAAATAATCTGAATCATTATAATTAATAACGATTTCCTTCCCGTTGCTATACTCGACTATAACGATCCCATGATCGACAATTGTATGGTTGATCATCTCACTGCCTATAACATCACCCAACCCTTCATTGACAAAGTTGTAGTAGGCATCAATACGATCTTCTAAATAGCTATACTCTGAAACATAGATATCATTTGAGACAGTACCTTTTAATTTGTAAGTCGATTCACCTGTCAAAACAAATGACGGGTAAACCCCAAACTCAATTAACCTCAATTTTGCCTCGATATCATTGGATGAGAAATTCATATACGTAGAATACATGTCTTTGTAACCACTTAAGACTAGCGAAACCAATGGAACGGTCTCATCAATAAACATTAATCCTGACGAATGAATAGGTGCATCGAAATACTCCTCAATATATCGATAAAGATAAGCATCAGGCGCATACATACTTGTGCGAATACCATGATCGTGTAAATATTCCATTACCTTTTTGGTATACTCCATCCCCTCAGTACTGCTCCCGATCGTACCACTGTCGTAATGGGTAAATAAGCTACCGGAAAATCCACCTAATGCTAGTGAATCTATCTTGTTTTTTTTGAAACGATCCAAATCTTTTTCAGCTAAAACTGTGTAATATTTTGGATTATTCAAATAGTTTAATAGATTATTCTGACGGTTATACACGCTAAGATTTTGCCGATTCATTTTACTAGCAGAATATCTCGTTTTCTCAAAATAAGACCGAGCATAATCTGCATAGTAGTTAAATGTAATATCGTTTGCAGAAAAAAATTGTATCGCTTCTTCTAAATCTTTTTGCCCTCCAAGTCCTTCCGATACGCCAAATTTATACGTAAGTTCATTTTGAATAAATGTTTTAAACGTAACATTTAAATTCTCATATCCCTTATCCAATAATGTCTTACTCAGCTCTTTTGCTTGATCATACGTTGTTACCGGAATACTCTCCTCACCTAGCGTCCCCATAGTGATTTCACTATTGACAAAGTCAATTTTCAAAGGAATTTCATTGTAAGAAGAATCTATATTTTTCGTTAGCCCTTCTTTTTTTTCAAGGAGATCACGATATTTTTTAGCAACACCAACATAGTTTGCTTCATTCTCATTTAAGAAGACATATCTTTGAACGAGATCAAACTCATTTGGTTTCTGTTGGAAACCTAGAACATGCTGATCTTCATTAACCCGGCTTTGAAACTGAGAATAGGCGGTACGATAGTTATAAGCAAAATACGATTGATAGTAATTCGTATTTGTATCTCTGGATCGATAATTGTAAGTAGCATAACTACTCCCGCTTTCCGAGATAACTAACACACCCGTTTTATCGACTTCATGAATAACCCCAAAAATTGGCAGTGATACATTCTCTAATGGCTTAGTAGTCAGCCCTCTCTGACTTGGTGAAGAGGAGTTTTCATATCCCATGTCCCTCCCATAAACAGGAGCAGAATAGCCTGCTGCATGTTTTGGGGTTTCATCTAGATTTACAATCGCTCCAGCTCCATCAGGAATGACCATATAACCGTCATCTTTGTGGCTTGCGCTCCCAAAAAACGGGTAGATAATCAGATCATTCATTGACACATTATTATTTCCCGGCTTCCACAAATCTGGGTTATACTCTTCTACACTTTCCTGTGGGATATGAAAAAGCAAGTCCCCTCCCTGCAAGGTAACAACCGCATCAAACTTTATTTGCTGAGCAGTAAAGTCAAGCGTTACCGTAAATCCATTGTCCATCATTTGATAGGTCTTTTCGATATTGCTATCCAGAACGGTTCTCCTGCCTGGTGTAAAACCATCATAGGTTACTAATGAGATACCTGAATGTATATACCTGATCATTTCTTGACTGTAGCCATCTGCTTCCATGTCTCTATGAACATCATAAGAGAACCATGTATAGCCATTACATTTATCTTTCACAGCAATTGCAACAGACTCTTCTTCAAGATAAAGCTCTAATTGTTCATTTTCAGCTACTTTCGTAAATCGTTCAGGAATATCTTCCTCAACTAGTTGATTGGTGCACGTACCCTTCTGATCATTCACAATAACATCCTTAAAGTTATCCTCAGCTACAGCAATTGCATATTGAATACCTTGAGTATTGAACTGGAAGTAGGTAACTCCAATGATACTTAATATAAGAAATGCGACTCCGTACTTCATGAATCTTTTTACCATCGTTTGCTCACCTCCGTAACCACATCGTATAGGAATTCAATCATTTGATTGCCTAACGAATATAAAACAAATAAAAACAATCCGATAATCAGCATCGTAAACACACTTTTGGAAATGACGGTGATTGTTTCACCGACATCATAATTATGAATATCTTTTATCGTGAAGAACAGTAGAAATGCTCCCCATATAAACATGCCCTGAACCGGTAGATGATAGAATACTGACTGTTCTAAAGTTAACCCGTTACTAAATAAGATGACTAGAGGCATGATGATCACGATAGGACTCAAAGCATACGCCGTACTATTATATACATGTGTAAAGCTTCCCTCGCCATCATTAATCGAACAAATTAAATAGTTAGATACGAGCCACAAAACAAAAAGAAGCATCATAATCGATAATTCATAAAGGATATACTCATTTTTCGGAACAAATAATACATTCGTATACATATGATGTAAGATAAAAATAACAGCGATCAAAATAAAAATCATCGTTGATGATCTTCTGGCTACTCTGTTTTTATCTTGTATTTCATAAATACCGTTTAACGGTTGTTTCAAGAAGGTAAACATATAAAGCAAATCATCAACCATTTTTATCCTTTTTAGGACACTGATCCGTTTTCTAACCCTTGGTCCATAACGATATTTTCGATTCAAGAATTTATGTGTAGAAACAACACCTACTACAACTAAAAGAAGCGAAAATACGTTATTTAAATTATCTTCCAACCATGATTGACGAATTTCCCAAAAAGCTTCTGAGATCCCCTCACTATACTGAGCATCAAAATATTCTTCGTATGCTCTGTGCGGATCACCTTCTCGAAGGTACGCATCCCCCAAACCGATATGAGCATTGTCAAAAATCGAATTATACTTCATCGTATATTCCCATAATTCTTTACTCTCCGTATAATCACCAGCTTGATAAGCTCCCATTGCATGATGCACTGCATCTGCAAATTGAGTTGATTGATAGGTTTGAATCCTTTTCGTTCCCTGATCAACAACAATAAGCTCATCAGCTGAATTCGCAGCGATGCTTACCGGTCGGCTCAAAAGCCCAAATCGGCTTGAATTCACATCGCTTCCCCCGAACAAGAATAATAGATTTCCATCAGATTCATACTCGAAAATCCATCCTTCTGAGGTAATAGAATAAACATTGTTGTGCTTTCCAATCCAAACGCTTTCCATATTGTGCGTTGCTACTAATTCATCAGGGAAATAGTTGGTTCCTGAGACGTTAAATTTCTTTATCGGATTCGTTTCAATAGATGATGTAACTGTATAGATAAATCCCTTATCGTCTATTGCGATATTACTAGGAACATCTGGAAAAACCCTCTCAAGTTTCCGTTGTTGTGTTTCTGTTAAAAAGAATGACCTGACTTGATCTAACAATGGTACATTTAATGGATTAGCACCAAAGAAAGTAATAAATTCACCTTCTCTATTTAACATGATCAACCCATTCACAGATCCACTGCTTCTAACATACATATTCCCTCTAACATCTACAGCAATATGTGTCGGACTAAAACTATAGCCTTCATTAAAAATCGGCGAGTCCGGCTGCCCAATTTCTCTCACATATTCATGGGTCAATTTGTCAAAGAGAAAGATCTTATTTTGAGAGCTATCTACAACATAAATAAATTGGTCCGTTACAAATGAACTTTGAACAGTAGTAAACTTTTCACTAGTCAACTCTTTATAGAAGCGATAATTTCGGTCCAATATATATATTTTATTGTGCGAACTGTCGGATATATAAATATAGTCCTCGTCATCAACAAATACATGCTCAGGCATTTCTAATCTTTCACCATTAATTACGTTTATTTGATTGGCTGGTGTATAGCCGGTCTGGGTTTTAATAATGGTTCCTTGACTGTCACTCGTATACGTATAATAAGGTGCTTCGGCAAACACATACGAATTAGGGTGAATGGCAATCAGTATAATCCCTAGTAACAATGTGATCTTCATATACATACTCATATTACTTAATCCCCGTATGAGCCATGGAATTCATGACTTTATTTTGCAAAATGATAAATAAGATTAAATTAGGAACAAACATGATCAAACCCGCTACCGCCGATAATCCAGCACCAGCAACAATATTGCCAGACTGTGATACTAATGTTTCCATATAAAAAGGAAGCGTTCTGATAGACTCCTTGTCCATAAAGATAGCTGAGCTTTCGACATTACCCCAACTTGCCTGAAAGGTTAAGATCGCTACCGTAACTAGTGCTGGCGTGACCAAAGGCAGGATAATACTCCAGTAGACCCTCATGTTCCCCGCTCCATCGATTCTTGCAGCCTCGAGAAGTTCGTTTGGAATCTGGTCAATAAATTGCTTGAGTAAAAAGATCCCGATCGGCATCGCTAATAGAGGTATAATATGCGCCCAATACGTATTGAAAATTCCTAAATTTACAATAATAAAGAATCTCGGAATCGCAACAGCTAAAGGTACAAAGATTAACGCCAGCGTATTGATTTTATTAAAGGTATCTTTTCCTTTAAACTCTAATTTGGACAATGCGAATGCAGCTAAAGAGCTTATAAACAAAGTAAGCAAGATAACTAGAATCGTCACGTACAAGCTATTAAACACATACCTTGACAAGGGCATCCCCGACTCAGCGGAAAAATTAATCAACAACCGGAAATTCTCTAAGGTTGGCGATTG
Organism: Halalkalibacter lacteus; assembly: GCF_036663595.1. Classification (NCBI taxonomy): domain Bacteria; kingdom Bacillati; phylum Bacillota; class Bacilli; order Caryophanales; family Bacillaceae; genus Halalkalibacter; species Halalkalibacter lacteus. Next base: position 44,650 of record NZ_JAWRVL010000008.1, on the reverse strand, counting down.
AACAAAGAATCGAGGCGGATATGCAAATAATTCTGTAAACGGTTTAAAGGCATGGTTAAAAATAAATAAAATAGGAAGCGCCATAAAAATAGAGAGAAACGTCAAAGCACCATGAAATTTCAACTGATCTCTATGAAACTTTCTCGGGTTAATTTTCATTGAATTCGCCAAAGTTCTCACCACTCTTTATGTTTTTAATAACTATTTACTTTCTCCGAATAATCTATAGCTGATTTTATTGAACAAGAGAACTATTAATAAGAGTACGACGGTAACTGCCGATGCGTAACCCATTTCGTAACGAATAAATCCAAAGTCATTTGCATGATCGACGATTAACCAGCCGGCATATTGCGGAGGCGGTGTGCCTCCACTAAGTGTTGCGGCTATCCCAGAAGCATTAAATGTGCCAATAATAGCCATTACTGCACCAAATAACATTTGCGGCTTCATCGAAGGGATCGTAATGAAAAAGATTTCTTGCCACCTGTTTCGAATCCCATCAATGTATGCAGCTTCGTACAAGCTCTTGTCAATATTCATTAAACCCGCTAACATCGCGAGAAAACCGACACCCATACTGCCCCAAAGTCCAACAAAAATCATAACAGGCACTAAGAATTCAGGAGACTGTAAAAACTGAACTGGCTCTTTGATGACGTTCCATTCCAATAACCAAAAATTTAAATAGCCGACCTGGTCGCCGCTAAATAAAACTCTCCAAACAATCGCCATCATGACGGGACCTGTCACCGAGGGAGAATAAATAATCACTGTATAAATCGTTCGGACATTATGAGGAACCTGCGATAGCATCCAAGCAAGAAAGAAAGCCATCATATAACCGATTGGTCCTACAATCACTGCATACAATAATGTACTAGATACTGCATGCTGCAAGAAAACTGTATCTCCTGTAAATAAATCGATATAGTTTTGAAAACCTACAAATTCAGGAAACTGCACAGTATTAAAATACGTAAAAGATAAGAACACCGCGACAAGTACTGGCATGATAATAAGCAGTGTAAATAATGTAGCGTAAGGCAAAATAAACAGATAAGGTGAATTTTTGACCTTATAAAACAGGTTCTTCATTTGTCTGCTTTTTGACTTAGTAGGGCTATTTAAGGGCGGCCGATTTACGGACGGTTGATTAATGCTACTGCTCTTTTCCATCTCTTCTCACCCACTTCTCTACGTTTTCTATCGTCGGAACCATGTAGGGTTTGATTAGTTGGTCATTCTCTATATAACCAAACTCCCTTAGTTTTCGTTCCAATTCTCTATCGATGGTTTTGACTGCATGATCAATGGCAACTCTTGAATTTCCTCTTTCGAATACCACTTTATTCCATGCGTTACTAATTTCACGTTCTACCATATAATCACCAGGAACCTTGCCCGTTGTTTGGATCCATTCCCATTGATCCAAAATGGCAAGTTTGGATTCCGAAGGCCATGAACTTTGTCTAAAACCATCAATGTTTGCCGTTAAATAGAGGAACTGATTCCCCAACGTTGATTGAATATCGTATGAGAACGCACTTTGCGTCTCAGAACTTGTCCACCACTTTAAGAAATCCCATGCTGCATCATGTTTATCGCTCTCGCTAAAAATGATCCCTGTGCTTCCATACGTCGGATCCCAGCGTTCAATAACTCCGGTACCATTTTTCACCCCTGGTATCGGTAAGATTTCCCATTGTCCAGCCAACTCAGGAGCAGCATGCTTTAATTGAATATAAGTATTCTGATCCCCTATACCTACTGGCGATTTTCCATTCCTGAAGTTTTGGTAAAATTCGGACGTTGTAATCGGCATATTATAAACTGTAAAAAGACTCGTCATAAAATCGAAAGCCTCATAAGATCCCTCTTGATTAATGACACTTCTACTACCTGTCTCGTCATACAGTTCACCTCCAAACTGATAAATGAATGGGGTCGTTGTATCAAATCCCTTGTATGCACTATCAGCTCCGAGAGGAACAAAGAAATTCATGTCATATCTTTGGAGCATTGGAATAAGACTAACAACTTCCTCCCACGTTTGCGGAGGTTCTTCACCTAAAAACTCCATAATATCCTTACGATAAAATAGCAACTTTACATCTTGCGTTTCTGGAATTGCATAAACGCCCTCATCATAAATAAACGGAACAAAGGAGTTGGGATTAAACTGTACTGCTAATTCAAAAAAACCATCATACGTTCTTAAATCTTCAATGATCCCACGCAATGCCAGCTCAAAAGGTCTTCCATGGCTAATACCTAAAGCCGCATCAGGCGTGCTATCTGCCGCATTGGATAATATAATTTTGTTCTCATCCGGCAATAGTGATAAATTTACATTAATGCCTGTGTTTGGTGTAAATTCTTCATCAATCATTCGCTGCATAATTTCTACATACAATCTCGATTGGTTAACCCAAACCTCAATTGTATCATCATCAATTACAGCAGCTTCATTGTATTTCGGATTAAAAAAGGAATAACCAAATGCCTTGACACCCTCTATCAGACTAGTAACAATCCCAGCATTAGGCTTGGGCAAGTCCATGTGATTGTGAAAATAAAACTTGTCTAAATGCATCGGATTATAAATGAGCATCGGTAAAATCGTCTGAATGCGTCCGTATGCTGAAGAGTGTCCTTCATTGAATCTAGCCATGTAATGTGGTAAATCATCCGGTTTCTCCGCAAATTCAGTTATCAATTTATGAGCAATCTCAAGCTCTGTGATCACCGGCAAGTCATTCATTTGGGTCTGTTCTATGAGAGCAAGCCTCTGTTCTTCGATTCTTCCTGCGATTCCATACAAATAATCCGTAATATCGGGAATATACCTTTCGATTCTCCATTCCCTTTTTCTGTCTACTAGACCGCCGGTTAAACGCATGATCTCTCTGGAAATTGAATCAATCCCCTCCAGTGTCATAAGAAGTTCATGGTAAACATCCCTAACATGTGAATTATTATTAGACAAGGTAATCGTATGTTCACCTTTGTCTAGATAGATTTCATAATAGTTGCCGTTCGCATCTCTTAGCGTTTCATTCTTCCAGTTACTTGAATAGTCAAACATGTATAATTCCAGCTCTTCAAAAGGAACCTCGCCATTGATTTCAATTCTTCTGTACGTTGGCATCCCATTATTCGTATCTTGGGAATATTTCAATGTAAGATGATAATATCCACTCTCTTCAACAGTAAAATGATAGTCTACACGGTCACCACTATCTCCGAAAGAATAACCGTCTAATACATTAAGCACTCTCGTCTTGTACTCATATGGCGTTACCTGTGGATCTCTAACATACTTAGGTCTAATACTTTGCCTGCTTTTCGATGACATATTTTCTGCTTCGATCTTAATCGTACTCTCAGGAGCATCATTTTGTTCATGTGTTGATTCGCTGTACTCCTCATATGTCGGAGTGGAATCAACAGTATTGTGGATCGTTATATCCCCAAGTAAAACATACCCTTCATTTATTGATATTGTGACCGAATTCATCCCTTTATTTAACTTAAATTTCAAAGGTTCTGTAAAGAAATGATTTGGATCCATCAAGCCTTTATTTTTCCATTCTGAGATCAACTCAGATCTTGGATTCAATTCATCACCGTATCGGTCATACTTTAAGTCTCCTTCTAATGCTATCGGTCTCCAATCCATAGAAAGGCTAAGCCTGTTCATCTCATTGAATTGAATCTCATCGTTAATTTTAATAGCAAGCTCAGGACTTAAATGAGTATCCTGCAAAATATAATAATCAATCCATAATTCATAGAGTCCTTCCTCTGCGACTTCAACATCAAAGGAAATATGATTACCCGGTTCTACATAAATGACTTCACTTCCATAGCCCTTACTTTTCGAACTTTCATATAATTCTCCACCACTAATTTGCCAATGGTTAATGTCATAGCTCTGATCAGGAAAAACTTGCTGATCGTTTTCCCATTGTTTCGTGACACTATAATAATTGCTATCGGATTGAAAACCACTAATATATGCTTCGATCGCCGACATACTACGTTCATAATCGGCTTTTGATAATTGCTCTTCGTAACTGTTATTCATATTTTCTTTACCGATAAGCAGAATAATAGTAAGTGCAATGATCAAAAGACCGGAAATCGAGTAAATTATCTTCTTTTTTATCGTCATTTGATCCCAACCTAACACAATCAAATTTTACTAAAAATTTCTTAATATAATAGGTAAGGAGCCTTCCCCAGCGGTAGTTGTCGGTTAAATCGAACTTGACATGTGGGAAGTACTCCTTTTTTTTCATAACTTAAAACCTAGGAAAATCTGAATTTAATAGTTTATTAGATTTGATTTATTTCATATAGTCCATTTATCTGTTATACTGTCTCAAATAATCCTCTAGATAATCATTCATCATCGTATCCCACTCAGAAACAATATCATTGTATCTTACACCTTCATCTCTAATCTGATTTCTCAACTCCCAAATGTCTAAGTTTTGAAACGCGTTAGCAACAGCCGGCATCTGTCTTGGATACGGAACTGGATTTGCCAGTTGCTGTTGGAATTGTGGATTTTTAAACGCTTCAAAGTTAAAGATCGCCAATTCACTATCTTCAGGGAAACCCTGTACAAGCGGGTGAAGCTCTAATACTTCCGGGTTCGTTGTAATCGGCCAACCTTGAACGAAGTCCATCAACCGGTCTTCTACTCTTAGTGGAGCATCTTCAGGTAATCCAGAATATACATCAATCAATGACCATTTCGACTTCAAACCTTCTTCCCCATACGTAAGCCATTTCAACAATTGAAACGCTGCTTCTGCTTTGACTGGATCGTCTTCTAATGCACTTGATATGCTTAAGGTATCATAATAAGCGCGAATGCTTGTCGAACCACCTTCTGGAGCTTCCGGCATAGGATAAATATCAATCTCCATTTCACGGTTTACGACTAGTTCCCCAACATCTCCACTGAGTGCAAACATCCACATATTGCTAACCGCTTCTAAACCATCACCCCATGCCCAACCTAAATTTCCGACTTTCTCAATTCTTTCTGCCTCAGGAAGGTCATAGAAGTGCAAGCCTTCAATCCCTTCTCTGGCAACTTGCTCAAACCACTCACCATATCTTTTACTATTGGTAAAATCCCATCTTTCCGATTCGATATTGTATCCTAACCACCCATTAGGGATACTATCAAAATAATGTGCACCATGGTCTTGAAATTCAATAATTCCTGGGAAGATCGGATTATCCGGAGTTAGTTTTGCCACTTCACTTCGCAGATCCTCATAATCTTGATAAGTCCAATCATACGTTGGAACCTGGATGTTATTTTCTCTTAGCAATCTCGTATTTATTGCTGGGAATTGACCAACAGACATCCACGGAATCCCATAAATCTCTTCACCATCATACGTCTTCATAACCCTTTTTGCGTTCTCAGAAATCCACTCCGCTTCCGGATCAGCTTCAATATATGGAGTTAAATCTAACGTTAACTCCCTGTCATACGCTTCGGCTGCCAGCGGGGAATAGAAAATATCAGGCAGATTTCGTTCATTTGCTCTCGCCGTAAGCATTTCCATTTGGGTAAAATCTTCTTCATCAGCAGCAAACTGACGGTCACGAACAACTGTAATATTCGGATATTTCTCCATAAACTTTTGGATATTTAAGAATATTGGATTGGTTCCATCATTTTCACCATAGAATTTACTTGCATACACTAATTTAATTTCTCTTTCTTGCCAATCTGGAGTTCCACTTTCATTCTCATCAATTTCGACATATTCGGATAAGTCTAGAGCTTCATCTGTCCCATCCTCATTTCTAGTTTCTTTCGTGCTACTCTCTCCCGTACAAGCAGATAATAGAAGTAACAATACCAATAAAGTGGATAAAAATAAGATTCTTTTTTTCATCATGTCCTCCGTGTTTTTAAATTTTCCCTTGAAAAATTACAGAACTTCTTTTATTGTTCGTTGTATTGTTTAATGTTCACCCCCTTCATTACTACACCATAACAAGATGGTTTCTCCTTTGAAGAAAAATATATTATTTCTTTTCTGTTGCACGTTTAGTATCTACCAGAAAACGCTTTCAGGAAACCGTTTTCATTATGGTTAAAGTGTCTATTATTACAACTAGTCACCCGGAAAATTACCATCTATCACCAAGAGTGTATTATATTAATAGATCAATAGAGAAATATGGCACCTTTTTAACAAACATATAAAAAATGATTCATATTTAATACAATAGATTAGAGTATGGATTAATATTATTTCTTATTTTAAGAATCCATCTTCAAGGTATTATTATGAATAGTAGAGAACAATCACATTCCTGTCATAAAAAAGTAAAACAAAAAAAGCAGCCGAAGTTTTATTAAAAGTCAAGTAAATGATTAAAACCTTTTATATTGTAGTTTATTTATAAAATGTTACACATTTAAAAGGGCAAAAGAAGAAGGATAGGAGAGCAGTGAGGATAACTGCTTTGCCTATCCTTTTTTTGTACGACAAATGACCTCATTTACCACAACAACAGAGTTAGGTTTTGTTGCACTAACGCCCCCGTTAGAATTCCTGTAGAGCGTTACATTTCAACTTTGAAAAAAATAGAGCTCCTCAGTAAGATGATTATACACACACAACACAAAATCATCATTAGGAGGAAGCTCTACTATGAAGTTTAAAATGCAAGACAAACAAAATCAACTAATTGAAAGAATTTCAGACAAACATCTTGTCGTAGGCGTAGATATTGCCCAACAGATTCACGTTGCTCGAGCAGTAAATTACCGTGGTATTGTGGTCGGTGATCCTCTTTCTTTCGAAAATAATGAAGAAGGATTCGCTAGACTACTACAGTGGATCAACCGGTTAAAAGCTTCAACATTTAATACGGCAATCGTTGGTATGGAACCTACCGGGCATTACTGGACGAACCTATCAACTTGTCTATATGAACAAAACATTGACGTCGTAACGGTCAACCCTCACCTTGTAAAAAAGAATAAAGAAAATCGTGATAACACCCAATCCAAAAGTGATAAAAAAGACGCTCTCGTCATCGCAGATATGGTCAAGAATGGATACTACTCCTTTATTCGTCCAACTTCAGAGGCTTTCGAAAAGCTACGAGTACTCATGTCTAACCGAGACGTAATCGTTAAACGGCTAGTCAGTTCCATCAACCAAATTAATCGTTGGGTCGATATCGTTTTTCCTGAACTTCGACAAGTGTTTAAAGACGTAAAAGGAAAAGGGGCCATCGCAACCCTGCGCTTATTCCCTACCCCCATCGAATTACGTTCCATGGAAGCTCAGGATATCGTTAAAGGATGGAAAACAAAAATGAAGCGACACGCTGGACTAAAAAAAGCCCATTCACTAGTTGAATTAGCTAAGCATTCTGTTGGTAACCAACAAGCACATGATGCATATAAATTACACCTAGAACAATTACTTGAAGAATTTGATCTCGCTACAGCCCAACTTGAAAGAATCGAAAAAGAAGTCACTGACGTACTTAAGCAAACTTCTTTCGCAGATAAATTAATTGCCATTAAAGGAATTAGTGAAATTACACTAGCAGGCATTTTAGGAGAAGCAGGAGATTTAAGTGGTTTCGCCCACGGTAACTCTCTATTACGGCACGGGGGATTGCATTTAGCAGAGGCTAGCTCAGGTAAATGGAAAGGGCAAATTGTCATCTCTAAACGTGGAAGATCTCGGCTGCGGCGTTTCATGTATTTAGCAACAATGAGTCTAATCATGAATAACCCTGAGTTCAAGGAGCTTCATACCCATAATGTCAAAGTGAAAAAGATGAAGAAAATGAAGTCCGTCATGAAACTGATTGGCAAACTAGCAAGAATGTTAGTAGGAATGTCCCGACGTAATGAGGCATATTGCCCTGAAAAAATACAACCTTTAACATCGGTAGCAGCATAACTGAAGCCTTTACTTTATACGCTTTAAGATAACATACCTAAAGAAAATAACTAGCACTCAATCATTAAATTTATTTTTAGAACGAATGTTGGCTTATTCGTAGGATCTCAAAAGAAAGTGCGGAGTACCGGATGTATTGTGCCAAAGGGCTCAGACCCGTTCCGTTAGAAAGACCGGCCTCCACCACTTGGATAGGTGTGACGAAGGAATGAGAGGGCATTGACCCGTTGAGACATGGGAGCGAAAACCTCCAGGGGTGGCGTGGAGAATACGTACAGTATATGGTAATAAATGGGGTTATACTTGTACCCTCTATTTACACATGCCTTCATGTAGCCAAAAGATCCAACACTCATACCATTCATCCGCTACCTTTCTTACAAGTGGTTTGAAATCCTGCGAATAAGCGAGTATTCGTGAGATAAGTCAATTTTACTGAGGGAGCTCAATAATTTTTTTCAATTTCATCTCGGTCATAGTCCAATATCCAATCGTTACAATCTTGGTAAAGCGAATATAAATCCTCTTTATTAGAAGCCATAACGTCACAACCTCGGTCGTCATATAAGTGGTAAATCATTTTCTTTGTAATATTGACTAAGTATATGTCAATTCCATTACGTGGGAACCCTTTTAGAATTTGCTCTGGATGTGGGAAATCCTCATAACTAATGGCAGTCAAGAGTGCTTTATATCGAATGTCATTCTTTTTACAGGACAAAACAAATCTATGCGTGACCATCTCTGCATAATCTTCTCCATCTTCATCTTCCCAAAAAACACTTGGCAAGACTCTATGTTGAAGTTTTCTTACTGTCTCCTTGTTCTTTATATATTTCTGATAAACTTTTGTCGGTCTCTTTTGCAAGAATGTATTATTTTTTTCACAATGTATATCTGTAATAAGGAATATATCATCCTCCTGATTAAACACCTTGTTAAATATTGTAACGGTTCTTTCATTTATTTGCTGAAGGTTATCTTTATCTTCATGTTCCACCCAAGGCATAGAAATTTCAAAACGGATACCATATTTCCATAAGTAAAATAGAGGTGGTCTTAGATTAAGATTATTAAAATGCTCCTTCATAAATTGCGATAAAATGTTTATCATATTACCTCCATTTTTGGCTTTTATTTTATTCAAAAATTTATCGTACTTTTATAAAATAAGATAGAGCTAATTACTATTACGCAATTGCTCACCGTTAGTTGAAAAGATCACTTTCACACGTTCCAGTTCCGATGCCCAAGATAGGAAGAATAGTTATTAAGATTATTAGCAAACCCAATAAAATTGCTCCACCTTCAAACGAAAAAAGAGAAATTAGCCTTAAAAATTTCGGCTCATCTTTTGTATTCAAATACAAGAAAAATCCACCAATTAATAGAAAGAATAAGCCAATTCCAAAACCAATTAAGGTGCACATTAAGATGCCCTCCATTCACCAAAAGAAAAATGATTATATTTCATAATGTTTGCGTTTCCTTCTAAGTATAAACATTTTTCCTTGATTCCTTGTTTCACTAACCTGCCCAGTTAGTAAAAAAGAGACTGTTCTAATTGAACAATCGCTACCCGTTACTTTAACAAAGCAATTATTGATTACCTGATATTAAACCAAAAGAAACTTCCTGACCATTATTAAAAGCCTTAATATTCTCGTAGTTTTTATCTAAATTCACCTTATATAAGAGTTCATGATTTAAAGATTGATTTGAATAGTCAGTTGTTTCATCGTTACTATAGAGAATGTGTAAAGTGTCACCGTTTCCTTTCACCTTAAAATCAGTAAAATGAACAGCTTTTTCACCTTGTTTTACATTTGCACCGCTCAAATAAACATAAATAGCTTTATGTTTATCTAAATAAAGATGAACCCCATTTTCTTCCTTAACATTGTTAATAAACGATTGAATGTCTTTGTTAACACCTTCATTGCTTACTTCGATGAAGGATAATTCTGAATTACATCCAGATAAAATAACAATACATAAAAGAAACGGTAATAACTTTCTCATTAAACCACCCCTGATTTTTTCCATTTTAATACGAAAACAGTTTAAATTTTATAAAATTCTTATTCAACATAACTGCGTCGTTAGAGTTAAAGATTATTTACTTGTTTTCATCAATCTGCCGACTTACTTTTGAAAGTAGTCTAATAATCTCTGCTATCCCTAATAAAAGAAAACCACCAAATAAACTACCTATACTCACTAATAAGTTCAAGCCATCACTCATATCGAACTGTCTTTGTACAAATATACCAAAAATCACCGCACCAATAGCTGGAATATATAAAAATAGTGCAACTGCATTCAAATTTTTCAAAATATCACCCCTAACCGATTTTTTCAATATATTTTCAAATCGTTGTTGTACTCTTCTGCCAGTTAGTTTAGTAATTCAACAAAAGAGCGCTGACCCTTCTTGGATCACCGCACCCTTTAGTTAAAATTATTTTCCATATTTCCATCCAGAAATTGAAACAATTAGCCCTACTGCTGAAACCCCAAGGCCAAATGATGTTGCGGAACCACTTGATGTTAGAATAAGTGCTATGCCAAATAATGATATTGAAATACCTAAAAGTGATAAACGCATAAAACCTTCCCCCTTTTTCTACACTTAATTGTACTACTCTTTCTTCAACAATTCTGCCAAATAGCACAACAAGAAATCTATGCCATTAGATAGTCAAAGATAATACCTAAAAGGATTATCCCAACCCCAAACATAAAATGAACCCTTTTTTCATTTACTTTTGTATTCTCTAAGATAGTAAAAATGATACCTATTAAACCAATAAAAATAGCACTTCTAATGAAATAAGAAGCGTTCACAAGAAAGAGGTTTGGAAACTTTTGAACAAGTCCCGATATAACTCCGATAACCCCCAGTAGTAGAGGAATTCTTAATTTCCAATACATTAAACTCACCCAACTTTCTTTATAACATTTACTCAATTTTACCCATACATTTCTAGTAATTGGTTATATTTTCTTATAGTCCTTCTTGTGCTAAACTGCTTCATTACTTCAATAAAGAAAGGCGAATACTTATAGCATTCGCACCCTATTTAGTAAAGAGAGTATTCACCTTTTTTTCTCTAATGTTTTAATTGCTCTCATTAACCAATACAAAACTACCCAAGGTAATATAAATTTTGTAGTCCATTCAATTAAACTAAAAAGAATAAAACTTTCAATGCCGAAAAGCGGTAGCGCAAGAAAAAGACCCAATATGACCACAGCACCAATTATTAAATATGTTTTCATGAACAAAATCCCTCCCCTAATTAATGTTTTACCATAAAAATCCAATACTCTTCTTCACTCATCTGCCCTTTAGTTTAACATTAATTTCCTTTTTACTGACATAGAAAAAGGCATTCCTTGTTAAAGAAATGCATCCGTTAGCTTAACAAAGTATTTCTATAATAGGATTTCTATATCTTCCTCATATTCATCCCATACACTAGAAATAAAGTCGTTAATTTCTTTATCTATTACCTCGGACTCATCAAGTCCATAATTTGATAAGTCTAGTCTTTCGTTAATTAAATAGTTCACATAAGCATCACGTTCGATACGTTCCTTAAAGTATTCTTCGTAATACTCTTCAACAGTAATGTCTAAATAATCCGCTTGAATTTCAAAGAAATCCTCATTTCCAGTGTTACCAAGAGGAAATAACAATTCCATACTTTCAAGCTCTTCCGATACATCAATCCCCATACTTTTTGCTTCTAATACCATAACTTCTTCCTGTACAAACTTTTCGACCATTATAGGAATATCTTGGTCTTCTACAAAGTATAAAGAACGAATATCTTTTAATGTAATTTCTTTACCTTTTACAACAGCTACTACATCTTCATCTTTGACTGCCATGAAATTTTCTTCTTCTTCTGCACCATCATTTGAACATGCAACTGATACGGTTAAAAGAAGCAGTAAGAGTAAAAATTTCATAATATCCTCCTTCTTTCTGCAATCCACCTTATTTGAGAAACCTGCTCCGTTACTTGAATATCCGTTGGCTTAATGAAAACCTTATTAAGCTATCGCTATTCATATATTACTAAATCAACTTCATCACCTTCAAAAGATAATGCAACGAAATCTCCTCGTTCAAACGGGGTTTCTGTAAATGCAACCCAAAAAGAAATGGTATCATTTACTCTTATATATTTAGTTTCCTGTCCATGAACTAACACTTGTTTTACATCAGGATTATTACTTGTAAAGTAAGAAAAGGAAAAGGGAATATCAGGATTATTTGATGCTGAAAAGCCCCCCTTTTTTATATCAGAACCTCCAGAGCCATCTACCCATTCTATGGTACTACCTGACATCTTAAATGCTTGGTATCTTAACATTTCATGGTCAGTATAGAAAACATAGACGTAATTACTTTTAACCTCGTAATGAATAATTGATTCTGATGAAGCATTCTGAATTTGTTGTTCGAAACGCTCTTCAAAACTAATTTGCTTATCAGAACAACCAATTAAAAATAATAACATTATGCTTAAAGCAACACTTACTTTGACACAATTCATTTTTGCCTCCAGTTATTTCGTCTTGTTTCACTAAACTGCTCCGTTAGTTGAAGAAGAAATAGGATAGTTTCCATTGTATCACCTATTTAAACATCTCAAAATAATTCGCCACCCATTTCGTATTATTTTCTGCGATATACTGTTCAGCAAGGATCAGTCGTTGAACAAGTTCTTGCTTCGATAATTTCATGTAATTGCGTTGAACCTTCTCAATCTTACGATCTGGTTTGATCTTTCGAAAATCCATATTATCGTTTAATTCAATACGTTGTGGTTTAAGGTTTTTACCATTTTCTTTTTGTTTGTATGTTTTACTATGTTGCTTGTAATAGCCATATAACGCATCATTTGTTCGGATCGTATTTGGATGAATCCCTTTCCCTTCGGGATCCAGTTCTTTAGAGAGGTTTGATATATTCTTATAAGTCACTGGCTTACCTTGTTTGATTAACTCGTTTATTGCTTGTTTTCCCAATTCAACAGAACGGTTGCTTCGTTTTAGATGTGTTTCTTTTAGCCACTCTTTGTCATTTATCGAATCGAATGTGTGGCTCATAGTTCTGTTCCTCCCGATACTTTTCAATAAGGTCAATTTCCTTTAATTCATTTCGAGCATGTTTCCGCATTGCTTTTGCTTTTTTCACTTCCACAGGCAAGTTCATTTTAGAAAAACGTTTCTCCATGTCTTTAGAAAGCTCTATTACTTCTTCTAGCTCATGTTTCTTTTCAGGTTGCGGAACTTTAGCTTGGCACCCTAAACACTGCATTTTAGTTGGGCATACAAAATCTGTGACACACGTTCCACCCAAAACATTATTAAACACACCAACTTTTTCTTTGTATTCTTCCAGCTCTTGTTGCAGCTCTTCTGGACTGCGGAGGACGGCTTCATCTAAATCCACATAATCTGAAATCACATCATGTAAATCACTGACCGATTGAGCCACTTGGCTTGGTGTAGGCTCCGAATAATATCCTGTAACACCGACATCTCGTTGGTGTAAAATCTTTGCTACAATATCAATCGGTAACTTTTGGCGTTGAACGGCTTCGGTAGCAAATGCATGACGCAACAAGTGTGTTTTAATCGTAACTGCTTTCCCTTCTTGTGTTTCAAAATGTAGCCCATGGAGCAAAACGCGCAGGCATGAATAAATCGCATTATTCTTAAAGGACTTGTTGTTGTATTGAAAGAGGTAGGGTTTTGGTTTAGGGAATAAATGCTTTCTTTCACCACGATATTCCACGCTCGGTATCTTGGTTGCACTATAATGATATTTAAGGAGTTTCACAACTTTGGCAATTAACTTCATGGTTTGATCGCTAATATAAAAGGATTCAAACTCATCTCGACCTTTTGGTATAGCGTAAAAGGAGTGATGAAGTTTATTATCAACTTTTACTGATTTGATGCATTCTTTTGAATAATTAATTTGTAATAGTTCATTAAGTCTTGCACCAGTTGTTGTAAAAATATCTAATGCTAATAAACCAAAGGCTACGCCTGCATAGATAGGTTCCACATCAAATAAAATGCCCTCTGCGATATCTTGATTACGAGTAATAAAGGCGCTTGGTGTAATGATTCCTTTTTGTTGAGAATTGAAAGGAACAGGATTTATAGTAGAGCTTTCATCACCATACCCCCACGAATATAACAACTCTCGCTTTTGTTGTAATTCATCATCACTTGCGTTTTGATACCACCCACCACCAATAACACCCATTTCAAAAAGCTGCATAAACCAAAGTCCTTCAGCTTCTTCGTCATCGTTTAACCGTTCTGCTTTTATAAACTCAACGAAGTAGTTATTCTTTTCCTCTGAATAAGCACCTGTCCGATTGGATGCAGCTTTTAACGATGATGCAGTGAATTGATCTTGATGATGTAAAACAAACGAATGCTTGTCCCATAGACGGAAATAAAAGCGTTCTCCGATACGTTCAGGTTCATCATAATGAAACTCTAAGGGGAGTGCACATTTGGTTGTTTGCGCTTCTTCACACGCCTTTAAAAACGCTTGCCGAAGTCGATGTAACTGATTCCAACGAAAATGTCCTTCTGCTCGAATTTGAGGGAGTAAAGGTACGATAGCATCCGTTTCACTCTTACGAGTGTTTTGAGCCTGTTCTATTGCTGATTTAGTAAAAGAAAAATCTCTTGAATCATAAGATGGCATAGGGAATAGGTATTGCTCAAAATAGGATTGTTGGTCACTGTTTAATTTTAGTTTTAGCCATTTCTTTACCTTATAAGAAGCAGACCTATACTGTTTTAATAATACTCTTCTCATGTTGTCCGAATGTTCTTTGTAGATTGAACCTTTAAAATATTGATACATGTGTGTTTCAACATCAAACTCAGCCATTTTGCTTAAATGGAAAACATCAAATAAATTATTTAATCTCGTATGAAGATCTTTATAAATATGCTCTATTGTTGATACACCTGAATTTTTATCGGCATAAACTAAAACCGCAAGTAATATATGGTTATTCCAAGGTTTATCTACCACATTACGAACATAATACTTCATATTTCTATCAATTACTTTATCTAACAAATATTCTCCTCTTACATCTTGCAGATGAAGAAGTTGTTCATCAACTCTCCCTACTAATTGCTCATAAAATGGCGATTGTAGTTTATCTATTAATACTGTCAGGGTAATCACTCCAATCCATCCAATAATTCTTTTATTTCGTCATCCACTTCCATATCATCAAAATTATTTTCTAAGACTGTTAGACTTGGTTTCTTTTTTTGTCTGCTTTTCTTTTGTTCTAAGTATGCTTTTTCTTTTTCAGCCATACTCTCTAGCATGCCATCGTGAGCTTTACGGTGGCTCTCTTCGTCAAAATAATGCTCGTAAACTTTAAGGGTTTCTTCATCTTTCCACTTGATATATTTAATGAGTTCATTCTTCTTTTGTTTGACCTCTGCTTCTGTATTAGAAGTTTGATAGATTGCACGCAATCTTGATGTAACAAACCAATGTCTTGTTTTATGTGGATTTAACTTCATCTCACATTCTTTCATCGCTTTATCCCAGTGATAATACCACGCCTCATAAGTAAATGGTGTTCCAATTTCCGTAAGGAAGATTGGTGCTTCGTTAGGCAGAGTGTCAAAATGCCGTTGTAATTCATCGTATTGCTTTCGGTCTAGATTAATATATCGCATGAGCAGTTTTACCGTATCTTTACTGAACCGAAGGAATTTCACTCTTTTTCCGTGACTGCCTTTGTTAAATGTGCTGGCTTCTTGGAATGATTTACGAGAACGGTAATCCCCAATGGTTAATTCAATTACTTCTGACGCTCTTGCCCCTGTTTCAAAAAGCATACGCGCAATGACCATTTCCCTTAATGACCAATTCACTTTTTTTCCTGCTTGATAGACTTGATAGGGGAGGTGAATATCTCCAATGATTTCAGGCTGCCATTCTTCATTAATTAGTTTGAAATAGGAATCTGTTAATCTCCGATGGGTAATGGCGTCTTCTGTTCCTGCAACTTTTGGCATTCTTGGTTTACCTTCACGCACACCTTCGGTTTGTTCATACTCATTTAAAATAGCGTGAGAATCAATGAGCGGGTTAGCGTATGGGTATTGCTTTAAGTAAATAAGTGATTTATAAAATGATTTTAGTGCGGAAAGAAAACGGCTTACGGTAATTGGACTTTTATTGGAACGATTGACAAAACGAAACAAGTCTTTTTGACGCACCTTACAAGCCATTTCGTTCATGAGATATTCTTCAATGGCAACGCGTATCGCTTGGGGTGTACAATCCCACTTAACCCGTTCCCCTTGATAATTACTGTATTCATCTAACCAACTGAAAAAAGGCAGAAGGCATTGAAGATAGGAAATGGCAGAACTTTTCCCAATTCTTCCGATGCAATCGTGATAATGTTCTGTTAATGGGAGGAAGGGATGGTTGTTCCCATCAAACACAAGTAATTCATACCGACTTTCAACATCTTTGGGACAATAGAAATACGTATACTTTAACTCCATACCCTTCACCTTTGCCATTCATTTTCTAACCAATTAAAACTTGGAGCCTCTTGCTGGATCTGTTCTGTTCTTTTTTTTCTACTCTCGAATTCAGTCAATCTTTTATCGATCTTTTGAGGCAGGGTAGTTGGTGACCAACCTTTTGAAATCGCCTTTCTAATAAATCCATCTGGATTTTTCACCTTATGGGGTGACTGCTGCATGATTAACAATATTTCTAATGTTCTTTTAATGCCTACATAAGCCAAGGTCTGGACCATTTGATCCGTGGGAGAGGTTAATGTAACAGCTTCATAGGCTAATCTCACTAACTCCTGTTCATCCCCTTCAACTTGTTCAACGGCTAGTTGTATTTCTTTTTCTTCGTTAACCTGCTCTGGCACATCGTTAGAAACAGGGGGATGGTTCAAATTGAGTAAATCTGATTCAGCGATTCTCCAACCTTCCTTATCGCTATTGCGGTAGGAGTTAGGGAGTTTCCCCGCGCGAATCCAACGCTTAATTGTTTCCTCGTGTTTACCCAGGAGCTCCGCAACTTCTTTCACTGTATACTCTTTCACGCATTCAACCTCCTAATTATCGAACTTACGTTCTTGAGAATGTTCGTTCTTATTTTACCGCAACAATTGATGGAGCTTCAACAATCAAATTTCGGCATTTGTTGTTGTTGTAAATGAGGTCATTTCAGTGGTCATAAAAATAAAAAGAACACCACTAATCATATAAGTGATGTTCTCAATTGAATATAATGTGTAACATTAAAGACAATCCCTATTCTTATAACAAGAACAGCTAATCACTTGTCTTTAATATTACATAGTACTGCTTTTTTTACTCATTATTTTAAAAGATATACACGAGACTCATATGGTTTTAGTATAATAGACGAAATATCAACACTGCTTTGAACATGATAATTATTGATAAGCAATTGAGTAGACTCAAAATGAATACCCTCTGGCAATTTAAATTCTGCATCTTCCGTTGTGAAATTACACATTACAAGTAATTTCTCTTCACCAAATGTACGTGTATAAGCATAAATTTTCTCATCATCTTCTAAAATAAGATCATATGTGCCATACACAATGATATCATGCTCTTTTCTAAGTTTAATTAATTGTTGGTAGTAGAAGAAAATAGAATCTTTATCTTCTAAAGCTTTTTTTGCATTGATTTCTTTATAGTTTGGATTCACTTTTAACCAAGGTGTACCTGTGGTAAAGCCCGCATTTTCACTATCATTCCATTGAATTGGCGTTCTTGCGTTGTCACGACCTTTTACATAAATCGCTTCCATCACTTTTTGGTGATCCTCGTTACCTTCCACAACTTTTTCACGGTACATATTTTGAATCTCAATATCGTTATATTCCTCAATAGATTCAAAACGAACATTTGTCATCCCTAGCTCTTCACCTTGGTAAATATAAGGTGTTCCTTGCATCATATGAAGGAATGTTGCAAGCATTTTTGCTGATTCCACACGATACTCTTTGTCATTTCCTAATCTCGATACCATTCTCGGCTGATCATGATTATTTAAGTAAAGACTGTTCCAGCCTTTCCCCTCCAAATCCTTTTGCCATTTTGTCATAACTTCCTTCAAGTCAGCAAGTTTCCATGGTTTTACGTCCCACTTTCCACCAGGACCCGAATCTAAATCCATATGTTCAAATGTGAAGATCATATTTAATTCTGTATCTTCTTGATTTGCATACTTTGCTGCATCTTCTGTTGAAGCACCTGGGCATTCCCCTACTGTGATCATGTCATATTTTGAAAGGACTTCACGGTTCATTTCCTGCAAATATTCATGAACACGCGGACCATTCATGAAAAACTCTCCACCCCAGTCATACCTTTTTCCACCTGGAGCACTAGGTAATCCATCCGCTTTTGAAATCAGATTAATTACATCCATACGAAAACCATCAACACCCTTATCAAGCCACCATGTCATCATGTTATAAATTTCTTTTCTTAATGTCGGGTTTTCCCAGTTTAGATCTGGTTGCTTTTTACTAAAAAGGTGCAGGAAGTACTCATCTGTTGCTTCATCGTATTGCCATGCCGATCCACTAAAGAAAGATGTCCAGTTGTTGGGTTCTTCTCCATCATTGCCCGGGCGCCATATATAATAATCACGATAAGGACTATCCTTAGATTTACGAGACTCAACAAACCATTCATGCTCATCAGAAGAATGGTTGACAACAAGGTCCATCATTAGCTTCATTCCACGGGCATGCATTTCTTCTAAAAGCTCGTCCATATCTTCCATTGTACCAAACTCATCCATTATATTTTGGTAATCGCTTATATCATAACCATTATCATCATTTGGTGATTTGTATACTGGTGATAACCAGATTACATCAATACCTAACTCCTTTAAATAATCAAGTTTTGACGTAATTCCTTTAATATCGCCAATTCCATCTCCGTTACTGTCCATAAAACTTCTTGGATAGATTTGATAAACAACACTTTCTTTCCACCATTTTTTCTCCATTTTTCTATCTTCCTTTCTTATTTATTAGTATTTGATCTATTTCATTAGCCGCTTGAGCTAAACCATCCTCTACACTAATTCTTCCCGAGAAAATTAGTGTGAAGTACTTGCCATAGATTTCTTCAATATCCCACCACTGAGCAACCGTCGGTCGTAAAAGTGCATCATCAAGACTGTCTAAATATGTTTGATAGTAAGGATATTGATCATAAAAACCTGATAATTCCACATATTTATTCGATGGAATTAAACCAGTTTGCGCTAAATACGTTTGCGGTTCTTTACTTGTCATCCATTTGACAAATGTCCATGCCGCTTCCTTATGTTTTGTTGCTTTGGAAATAACTAGGTTTTCTCCACCTAAAACGGCTCTTTTCCCATTACTAATGGGAAACGGGGCTGAAACTGTTACTTCGTTAATATAATCAATTTGTTCGGGTGTTTGAACACTAAAAAACCATGGACCTTCATCAATGACAAAGGAATTGCCTTCTATTACGCCATTCCATTTTGCAATAGATGTTGTTAAATTCCCATTTTGAAAAAGTGTCAAAAGCTTGTTAACAGCAGCTATGCTTTTTTCGCTGTCCAAATACCCTGTTGCTTTTGTGTAAGTAGGATCGGTAAGCATTCCGCCAAGTCCATAAAAATAATGTAAAGTATCCCATATCGAAAAATTTTCCATTCCAATGACAAACTGGTTATTTTCAATCATTTCTATAAACTCATCCATCGTTTCAGGTGGATGATCTGCTCCTGACGCTTCAAGCATCTCCTTATTATAGATTGAAACCTTTGTATTGGTATTTAAAGGAACACCATAATACTTTCCGTTATAATAGTTAGATTGTAATGGCTCTTCATAAAACTGATCCTTTAATTCATTAAAATCATCAAAACCGCTTACAGGATGTATCAGACCGAGCTGAGCAAATGACGGAATCCAAACAATGTCCATACGTATGATATCAGGAGGATTGTTTGTGGATGCTCTAGAAATAAGCCAAGTTTTTAATTCGTCTTTATATGGTTGTCTAACAGACTTCACATCAATCCTTGGATATTGCTCTTCAAATAAAGGAATAAGAATGCTTTCAAAGACGTGCGTTTCATATTCACCAAACGTATGCCAAACAACTAGCTCTTCTTTTGAAGGTTTAACATCTAATGAAGGTCGACTGTTTCCAATAATAGTTTGGTTCCCACAACCAGTTACAATCATAACAAGTGCGATTATCAACAAAAATATTCTGACTTGTCGAATTACCTCCATTTTCAGTCACCTCCTATTTTTGATGCTCACTCCGATAGTCTACAGGTGAATAGCCCGTTATCCTTTTAAATAGTTTGCTAAAATATTTGACATCTTTAAACCCAGATCTTGCAGCAACTTCGTACACTTTTAACGACGTATTCATTAATAGCTCGGTTGCCTTCTTAATACGAAGGTCAATTACGTAATCAATAAAATTTTGATCACTAAACTGTTTAAATAGAACACTAAAATAATTTCGGCTAATATGAATATAATCGGCAACCATTTGAAGCGTTAACTCTTTTGTATAATGCTGGTGAATATAGCTTAACGCACGTTCCATTAATTCATTATCAACGCTCGACTTTTGAGGCAGATCTGAGATCAGTCGAATACATTCCGCAATTTGTTTAGTAAGGACCGTGTACAACTCATATAATGACTCAATTTTTTTTAACTGTTCACATTTATCAAGTAGTAAGGAGAGAGCGAGCTTATTTCCAAACAAGCTTGTTACTAAATCACATGCTTCTTGTTTAATGTCAGAAGGCTGTATTTCACCTTGCTGCCAGTGCTCGTATCGCTCTTCTATATACGTTGCTACCTTCTTTTCATCAACTGGCAACAGTAACTCTTTTAATTGTTCTACTTGGTATGGCTTTTCTTGTGTTTCTTTTCCTTCTTTATAGGAAAAAACAACTTCATTAGGATAAAAGAACCGTCTCTCACAAGCCAAAGAACTTCTGTGAAAGCCTATATCCGCTTCGTATAAGTTGGTAATAACATCATATCCAAATGAAAAACTCAAACCAGATTTCTTCACTACTTCATCATTCAATTGATGGATCAATTTGACTGGATTACAATTTGCCTCTATGAAAAAGAGCAGATCTGTCTCCGAAATGGCAAGACAAACACCTTTCTCATATTTTGAGTAAAATCGCTCTTGAATTTCTTCGAGAGTGAAACTTTTAAATAATATCCCGTACTGTTCTTCAATATTTGCTACATCGTTGATCTTCATATTAATAACGAGAAGAGAACCAGACATCGAGTTCTTTATTTCTTTAAAGTGAGAAGAGTCTTTTTCATTTGCAAGAACACGTTTTAATTGTTGCTCTACCTTTTTCCGTTCATGCAAAGAGGTCGTCTGTTCAACAAAAATGAGCTTTTTCTCAATGTTTGTTTCTTCATCCATTTTGTTTACACATTTTTGAATTAATTGGACAAACTCTTCTTGTTCTAATGTCGGCTTTAAAACATAGTCAACGGCCCCGTATTTTATCCCTTCTTTGACGTACTCAAATTCGTTATAACTACTTACTAAAATAACCTTTAATTTCGGAAAGAGTTCTATTGCTTTCTTCATTAAAGTTAGCCCATCCATAATCGGCATTTTAATATCCGTAATTAAAAGATCAACATGTTGTTTCTTCATTGCATTTATGGCCTCTTCCCCATTAGGAAAGTCTCCAATAAGAGATAATCCCTCTTTCTCCCATTCTACAGAAGCCTTTAAACCAAAACGGATTACTGGTTCATCATCAACGATTATTACGTTATACATGATTCACACCTCTGTTTTTCGGTTTCATGATCAGCTTAACGACAGTTCCCTTTTCGCTACTTTCAATTTCTACTGCAGAATCCGGACCAAAATAAAGGTTCATTGAATCAAAAATATGAAGTAAGCCAATTCCAACAGGCTTATTCATTGAGTAAAGTGTATGCTGAATCTGGTTTAGTATTTCCTCATCCATTCCCTTCCCATTATCCTGAATGACTATTTCTACTTTATCGTCTATTTTCCGGCCCGATATTTGAATCATACCTTCCATACCAGTTGGTACAATCCCATGAAAAATAGCATTTTCCACGATCGGCTGTAGTAACATCTGGGGAATGAAAAAATCATTCACTTTTTGATCAATATCCAGTTTTAGATGGAAGGTTTGTTGATAACGAATTTGCATAATGTCAATGAACTTCTCAATAATGTTTAGTTCTTCTTTTACTGTAACGAATGTTCCTTTTTTGCCCATATTCGCCTCAAGTAACTTAGTTAGTGCAGCCAAAGCCGTATTTGCCCTGTCAACCTGATTAAATTTCACTAACCACCGAATCGTACTAAGTGTGTTAAACAAAAAATGTGGATTAATACGGTGTTTTACGGCACGTAGCTCAGCTTCTTTTTTTTGGACTTGTTCTATTTTTACTTGATCCATTAAGTGCTCAACCTTTTCAAGCATTCGATTAAACTCCGTGCTCATAACTCCAACTTCATCAGATGTTCGCACGTTTGTCCGAACATTAAGATCTCCTTCACCTACTAGCTTCATTTGCCTTGTAAGTACCTTAATTGGATCAGTCACTCGGTTGGCAAAGAAATAGCCAATCATCATTGCCAATATGCCAAATACGATTGACGTTAGCACCACAATGGTTTGAATCGTTAATAATTGACCGGTAATTTCTTGAATAGGGACAATTCCTACAATTGTCCAGCCATTGGCTAGTGGTTGTTTGACCCCATAATAAGCACGTCCATTTTCATCAAACTCAAACTCTATTTCTTCCTTATTAATAACACGATGATACAATTGTTCATTCGAGATTGTTTGATTGATTTTACTAATATCTGAATCGATCATTATTTTCCCTTGTTGATCAACGACAAAGAAATGTCCAGTTTTCCCAAGTTTAATCTGATTAATTTTTTCTAATACAGCATTCCCATCTAGAAAAACTTGAATATAGGCAATATTGTTCAGATTTTCAAAATCTTTCATTACCCTACTAATCGGCAATACCAACTCGGCGCGTTCCCCTGCCCCACTAAAACGATCAAACTGAAGCCCCTGCCATAATAGCTCACCATCTAGTTCAACTGTTTTTTTAGGCCAATCTAGTTCTCGCAAATTATATTGAGAAAATTTAAACCAAGAAAAATTTCCACTTCCCCAGCTTGAACCTTCTTCTTTAAGAACATAAATCATTCGTACAAAAGAGCTAGAAAATATATTCTCGTTCAAGAACGCATTCATCGTTTGTTGATTTTCTAGCCTCTCAATTTCGGGTAGTTCTTCATTTACATCCTGTTTTACAACTTCTTGTAGTCTTTCATTGCTGTAAATAAGATCTGCCATGTCACTACCTGTAGTTAATACATAAGTCAGCGAATCTGCTGCTTGACGAGCAGTTTGCAAAGACGATTCTCTTACATTTTCTTTAATGATATTTGATGATGATACATAAAAGAAAACGCTGTTAAATATCGTTGGGATTAAACTCACAATTAAAATGACTACTACCACTTTTGTAGCGAATCGATTTTTATTCATACTTAGATTGGTCATCATTTAACCCCGCTTTTATTTACACAATTTCTTGGTTTCATCATAACTTTCTTCCTATACTGTAGCAAGGTATTACTTATACTTGATTAATTCTATTCTATTAATTTTAAAGATAGCATTCCTCTATCCTTTAACAGCCCCCTCTGATTGGCCTCCTTTCACAAACTTCTTTTGGAAAATAATATAAACAATCATAACTGGTAGAATGGCAATGATTGATGCCGCAAATACTAATGACCAGTTACTCGCATGCTGCCCTTGGAACATCATTAAAGCAATTGGCAAAGTACGCATTGCTTCGTCTTTAATGATGGTTAAAGCAACGAAGTACTCATCCCATGTTCCTGAGAAAGCAAAAATTGCCATTGTACCTAAAGCTGGTTTGGATAATGGCAAATAAATATTCCAGAATATTCTCCAATTTCCGCCACCATCTATAAGAATTGATTCCTCTAAATCTTTAGGAATGGTCTCAAAGAAACCCCGCAAGAAGAAAGTAGAACCGACTACTCCTCCACCAATATAAATTAACCATAGTCCTAAATACGTATTTACTAGTCCAAGGCTATTGATAACCGTAAACTGTGGAACAATCGCCAAAACGAGCGGAATCATCATCGTAAATAAGAATGTTCTAAATAAAAACTCTTTAAACGGAAATTCAAATCGAACAAAGGCATACGCCGTCATCGCCCCTAGAAAAAGCCCTCCAACCATTGCTACACCTGCTATTAATAAACTGTTTAAGAAGTACCGATAAAAGTTGTATCCGGTCCACACGTCTACATAGTTATCGAGATTAGGTCTAGCTGCCAATACTTCACTCGGCCTTGGTAGTGAATAGGCCCCCTTTAAAAAGGTGGTCAATATCATATAAATAAACGGGAATATAAACGCAATAACCCCAAGAATTAAAATTGCATAAACGACGATTTTCCAAAATAATTCTGACTTATTCTTCAACGTTCTCCCCCCTAACTAATAAAATTTTTGTTTCCCAATCTTCTTTTGCTGACTCCAAGTAACGATAAAGATCGTTATGCCCATCATAACCCCAAGTGCTGATGAATAGCCAAAGTTCATGTTTTCAAAGGCTTCTGTATAAATCATACTTTGGATAACTTCCGTTTGGTTCATCGGTCCGCCGCCAGTTAGGAAATACACTTGCGGGAAGATGTTAAATGCACCCATAACCAATTGAATCACAACAAAAATCGTTATTGGCGCAAGCATTGGAATCGTAATAAAACGGAACATTTTAATACCATTTGCTCCGTCAATCGTTGCTGCTTCATATAATGATTTCGGAATACTTTGTAATGCTGCCAAATAAATAACGACTGTCCAACCTACTGTTTTCCAAATGTGGAACAACCAGATAACAAACATGGCTGTCCATTGATTTTGCAGCCAACTAATTGGTTGTTCAATAATTCCTAATTGTGTATACAGTACGAAGTTAATAAAACCACTTTCACCAGACGCGAATAAATAACGGAATAAAAATGCTACTACAATCCACGATGTGATAATTGGTAAATAATACAACGTTCTAAATGTAATTTTATATTTAATAAATTGAAGATTAATTAACACCGCAAAGAAGATACCTAAAAACCAATTTATTGGGACTGTAACAATTGTATTTAGAAATGTATTTCTAACAGCGTAACCGAACTTTTGATCCTCAAATGCTCGTGAATAATTCTCAAAACCAACCCATGGGCTTTCTGCACCTGGCATAATGTTGTAATCTTGAAAACTCATGATGATTCCTTTAAATAATGGATAAATAACGAAAACACCTGTACCAATTAAGCCTAATATAATGAATGGAAAGACTTCTTTCCATTGCTGTAACCCCTTTTTCAGGTTAGTTCGTTCCTTCTTCCTCTTTGGTTCTTTCTGTTTCATTTGAACCTGAGCATCTGTTTGACTCAATTTTTTCACCCCTTTTGCATTACTTTGGTGAAAGAGGGTTTCTCAAGAAGGGATTGCCCCCTACTCGTTACTAGGGAAGCAGATCCTTTGGTTTTGAGTCACCCTCTTTTTATTCAAAATTACTTATTAATAATTTCATCAGCTCGTTTTGCCGCGTCGTCTAACGCCTCTTTGGGATCCATTGCTCCACGAAGCACTTTTTCGATATTTAATGTAATAATCTGCTCAACTTCAGACCATTGTGGTAATGGAGTACGAGGAAGAGCCGTTTCAAGTTGTTCAACATATGGCCCGATAAATGGCAACTCTAAAAACTCAGGAGTTTGCGCTGCCGTCATATTAGTTGGAATTAACCCTGTTTCTACACCAATAATTGTTTGCGCCTTTTCGCCAGTCATCCACTTAGCGAATTCCCAAGCTGCTTCTTTATTTTTTGAGTTTTCAAAGATGACTAAATTTTCTCCTCCGATAACAGAACGACTTCCACCTACACCTTCAGGAATTGGTGCCGACACACTATAATCTAGAGGATTTGCCTTTCCTTCTTCATTCATTAAAATACTGAAGAACCAAGGACCATCATCAATCATTAAATACTCGCCTCTGTCAATTCCTTCCCATGTTCCTGGTTCTCCCCCGAGCATAGTTGGACTCACTAATCCTTCTTCATTCCATCGAACAATCGTTTCTAAAGCATGTAAACTTTCCCCGCTATTTAAATGACCTTCAAATTGAGTAAAATCATCATCTGTTAATCTTCCGCCTAAACTCCAAAAGTATGGAAGGTAATCCCACGTTTGTCCTACACCTGTAATCGAAATTCCACCCATTGCTCCTGCCTCAACCGCTTTACGAGCAACATCCTCAAGTTCGTCCATTGTTGCTGGCGGTTCGCTATAACCAGCTTTTTCGAGTACTTCTTTGTTATAAATAGCTACTTTTGTATTTGTGTTTATTGGTAATCCATAATAACCACCATCATAGAAATTTGTAGACATTGGTGCTTCAAACAGTTGTTCTTTAACTTCGTCGAAACCTTCAAAAGTACTTACTTCTGCTAATGCATTTAACTCTGCAAATTCAGATGTCCAAACAATGTCCATTCTCATTAAGTCAGGTGCAGCATTGCCAGCCACACCAGCAATAACTTGTTGCTTTAAGCCTTCTTGAGGCTGCCTAGTAAGCTTAAGTTCAATATCGGGATGATCTTCCTCAAATGCCGGCTTTATTTGTTCTACTAATACTTTTTCTTCTTGCTCTCCATAAGTGTGCCAGTAGTCTAGTACCACTTTTGATCCATCATTATTACTTGAAGTATCATCGCTTGATGAACATGCAGCGCTTACAACAACAAGTAAAATTAACATTGAAAAGAAAAGAGATAATTTCATTTTCTTCATTTTTACTTCCCCCTTGTTTTTTAGTACATGCTTATTATCTATCTGAAATCGTTTTCTAGAAACCGTTTGCATTACGAATGAGGTGTCTTATATTACGATCATTCATCCATTTTTTACTATGTGTTTCGTTGGTGTTTTATATCATTATAAAATCATAAAATAATACACCACTCCGATAAAACCATTTTGAATTCTCGTAATCAATAGAAAAAGTCATAACCCCATTATTATTGGGTCATGACTTTTCTTTTATTTAATAACTTAATTGAAACGGTTTTAATTTTTTATAATTTCAACATCATCAATTTGTAAATTTGTAGAACCATCAGCTGCTTGATGGAAAGCAATAGTTAGTTCTCCATTTGTTACCTCAACTATTCCATTAATCTTAACGTACTCTTCCTCATGTGGAATGTCCGTATATACTGTTTCTCCACCGTAGCCTGATATTTCCATTCTACTAATCGTAGGAGTACCCGTGTTTTGCTTAACCATAGCAGTGACGGTGTAAACGCCGTTCTCTATAAGTGAAAGGTCTTGCTCGATTTTTTGTTCATAAGGTTTATCACCCCAGAAGTAAGCTTTGTATTCTCCACTATTTACATCATTACCATCGACACCGACATTGGAACCCGTTATATTCCAACCTCTTAGGTCCCCTCTTTCAAAGCCACCGTTGATGATTTCAGCTGGTATCGTAATTTCTTCTTCCCCATGACTTAAGTAGTTGTTCAATGCTTCAACGGTCTCTTTTAGATTATCTCTTGCCTCAGTAGAGACGTTTTGATCATTTGATTTACGATTTAAATGGGCTAAATAATCTTCTAAAAATTTGATCCCCTGTTCATTTGAACCTTTCTCTAAATGATGATCTGCTTGATTGAGTGTATCGGTAAGCTGCTTAACCAATGGTCCGCTTACGTCACCACTTTCAATATAATTATTCATTGATTGAGTTAATCCAGTCCCAATATTTTCAACACCATCTGATGTATTACTACTCATGTAAATCATGTTCCAATATTCTAATGAAGGAACAGTGATTTCCACATAGTTCCCGTATTCGTCACGTCCCTTCATGAATGATAGCTCTTGTGAACGGCCATCATTGTTATCCGGGGAAGCTAACCAAACAGAATTTACTTCATTTGAATAGTAATATTTCACTTTGAAATCAGATACTTTATCTGGAGTTTCTTTTTGACCATCATTTGCTCTCCAGTCATTCTGGCTAACACCTAATAGATTAATCATCTGGATGATTTCATAGTTACTGTCTTGTTTACTATATGTCCAAATTGTGTTCGGATCGCCATATGGATTGTTATCATAATTTAAAACTTCAATTCGGTTCGTAGTTTCTGTTTGTCCATCTCGAAGCAAGTTTTGGTAAGCAACAATGAAGTCATATTGTTTAGCTACACGTTGCTCTAATTCTTCCGTCATATATAAGTGTTGAGCTGGGAAGTATTCGTTGCTTAGCATATTCCCATCATCACCAAGCTCCATACGTGCACCTCCTGCCGCATAGACAGCAGCACCAGTTAACAAAACAGCTGACGTATTAAAGGGGCTTCCTGGATTTGCTTCTCCGTAATCGTAACTCATGTAAGCAGGGATGACTAACGATTTTCCTCCGCTTTCCTCTCTAGCTCTCTCAATTTCTTTCTTCAAAGAGTAATATGAGTGATACAGCTCTCCATCTCTATCTCTATCCCATGGCCACATTTCTGTGTACAACACGTCCACATCACTTATATTCACATTTTCAATCCCTTGTGCTCCAACTGGATTAAATACTAGGTACTTATCGCCAATTGCTTCCTTAGCAGCGTTCAGGAACTCAGTATAAGTATCTTTTACATAGAGAGTTTTCCCGTCAGCAGTTTGCATCTCGCCCCATTCACCAACCGTATCAGAATGCCAGCCATCAAATTCAAAGACATCAAACACTTTATTTGACTCGGCAAAGATATAATCTTGCCACTCCTTGTTGCTCATATCGAAGAAATATAAATGGGTGATCCCTGTTGGAGTTTCATCTAACATTTTAAATTGAAAATGACCTTCTCCGTTATCGTTGTTATCCGAATAATATAGGGCCCAGTCTTGCTTCACACCATCGTCCTCATATCCTGAGACTGCAGCATACGCCATATTATAAGACATGTTGACCATGTTTACGTCGTGAGCTTCAGAAATATAGCTTTTGATTGAATCCCCATAAATCTCTCTACCAGTCCAATCATCCCAAACTTCCAGATTATCCGCAACTGGCTTATGATGACGATATTTCCAATCATAATATTGAAGGGCATTAATATGGTAATCCTTTAGTTTTTCAATTCTTTGAGAAGCATCAACATTTTCAGTGAAATCCCACACATACCCATAACGGGGGAACTTTGTCCATGATGATGAAACGTCAACACCAACAGTGTCTGAGTCTAGTAGATTATTAGATGAATCTCTAACATCTACTTCAAGCAAATAGCCTTTGAAATCTGTTGAAGGTGCCTCCCAGTTTGCTATAATACTGTCGGTTTCATCGTTAGTTAATGAGAAAGATTTTTCAATCGTTGAACCAACCTGACTATCAAGATGTTTTGCGTTAATCTCAATCGTCCCTGTAAAGTCACTTCCCTTACTGTTTTTTAGATCAATATGAATCTCAACATTATCTCCTGGATCATACATCGCCTTGTCGGTCGTTACAGCATGTATCATTTCCCCACTATTTGTTGGAGTTGTAATATTTTTTGAACATGATGCGTTAGTTAAAAGCATTGTGCCTGCGAGTGTCATTGTTACCATACGTTTAAAATTCTTCACAATAAAAAGCCCTCCATTTTTTAGACTAGTGATTAAAATCCTCTTATTTAATTCCATACTCATCTGCTCGAGCATAAAAACTCTCTCCATTCACTTCACGAAAAGAATCTAAACAACACTGAAATACTATAAAATTGCTATAATTGCATTAAGACGTCTTTCAGCTCGATTAAATCCTACCTTTTTTCTTTCACCAGTTACCTCCTTTCTAGTCTCTTTATTACGGAACAGTGACACAATCATATACTATCTCCATACCAACTTTAAACGAAATCATGTAAGCGCTTAACATAAAACACTTTTTTGTGAATATTGAACACTACAATACATTTGTTAACTATATTGTTTTTATGGGTTAACAATAAACTTTCTATCTTGTATACTAAATAATAAATTATAAGGGTGGGTGATTAATTGTATGAGCAAGACTATTGTTTTCTTAACAGGATGGGCTACGGACCAAAAGATATGGCGTCCTTTATTTTCCTCTTTATCAAAAGACTTATCTGTTAAGCAAGTTTCATGGTCTAACCTCCATTCTTCACAAGATATTGATAAGAGAGTGGTTGAGTTGATAACAAATCTAAATCCGTCAGATTCTGTAACACTTGTAGGATGGTCTTTAGGGAGCATTACTGCGCTTAAGGCTGCTTCTATTTATCAAGATAAAATAGACCAAGTCATCTTATTCAGTTCGACTCCTCGTTTTCTAAAAGATGCAGCATCTGATCTCCCATTTGGCTGGACGAAAAAATCACTAGAAGCAATGAAGGATAACTTAGCTCTAAATCAAGGAAAAACATTAGCTTCTTTCTATCAAAAAATGTTTACAAAAAAAGAAAGAGAAATGCCATTTTTCGAGTCATTTATAGAGGAATACACCCCTCGTTCTCTTAGACAACAAGACTTACAACTAGGTTTGGATTATTTAATGGAAACCGATATCCGAGATAGCCTACACAATATTAAGAAACCTACTCATATCATTCATGGAAAACAAGATAAGATTATTTCTATCCATGCAGGAAAATGGCTTTTAAACAAATTATCAAATTCTACTTTTCACCAAATAGATAGTGGTCATTTGCCCTTTTTCACAAAATCTCATCAATGTGCTGAGATTCTCCTTCAAGCCCTACATAAAGAGGTGTGATTGATGATTAATAAATCCCTTTTAGAAAAACGTTTTTCTAAAAACTCCGCAACCTATAATGACTACGCTAATGTTCAGAGAATCATGGCGGCTTCATTGCTCAGTTTTACACAACCTGAACCGGCTGATCCACCTACTTCTATTTTAGAAATTGGCTCTGGAACAGGCTTACTTACTAAACAACTTGCTGATAAATACCCAGATGCTCTGATCGATGCAATCGATCTAGCTCCAGGTATGATTGATTCCGCAAAACACTATGTACAAAATAAAAATGTCACTTTCACTTGCTGTGATTATGAAGAAGTAAAATTAACTAGAAACTACGATTTAATTGTTTCCAATGCTACCTTTCAATGGTTTAACCATTTGTCTGATACGATTGCCAAAACATGCAATCATTTGAATAGGGGTGGCCAAGTTCTCTTTTCTACTTTCGGTCCATCTACCTTTTATGAATTGAATCAATCAATGCAAGCTGCTAAATTGAAGATCTCTTATGAAAAAAGAGTAGAAGTCAGTCAGCGCTTTCTTTCTTTAGAAGACCTCCTTACAATTTGCCAAGGAAACTCAGATGAAACTAGATGTAACGTCAATGGCTATGAAGAACTACATGTGGAAATGTTTTCTGAGGTAAGAGATTTTTTGAAAAGCATTAATAAAATTGGTGCATCTAATAGCAACACCGAACACCAAAGTCAGTCCGTTTCCTTATTTCGAGAAATGTGCACTATTTATAAGGAGCGTTTCCTAACAGAGCAGGGAAATATTCCTGCGACGTACCACACTCTTTATATACATATATTGAAGGAATAACAGCAAAGAGAAAGAAGAAATTAATCGTACACGCAAAAGAGACTGTTGAGAGCTAAGAGCTCTCAACGGTCTTATGTTATTTTTCTATCAAATAGAATTTCTCCTACATTTTACAATTATTGATTCTTAAAGGAAGCCAAGTCAATACACCTTGTATTGTTTTATCTCAATATCCCTACTCATGTTCACCAGGTCCAAAATCAGTCGTCAATTGATAATTCGTCTTTTCACACAGCTCTTTAAACCGAATATTGTCTTCATACAAAAAATCCTCTGTTCCACAAGACTGATATAAAATAGGTTTTTGCTCATTCGAATACGTTTTTTCGATAAGGGAAAGTAACTCATGTTCTGTTCCCGTAACATCTTCTTCTCCATAAACCAAACGCATGACTCGATCATTATCTGAATGTTTTATTCTGCTTACTATATCGACAGTTTGGTGCTTATCTGCTATTTTTTTATTTTGCATACCGATTTGAGTGGTCGTTTGCTGTGGAAGTATAGATCTCATTTATTATTTCAATAAACTCGGCTTCTCGCATTCGTATGTATTTCATAATGTTAGCCCTTTTATTTATTAGCAAGCTGCGGTAACTTTTCCTTCAAGTAGTATATACTTATTTCAATACTTTCTAAAGGCGAACGTCGGCTAACATCTTGTTCAACAACCCACCAACAAACATTCGTTTCTTCTCTTTTAGCTAGTACCGCTTCAATATCAACGCCACCTGTTCCTAGTTCCGCAAAAAATTGTTCATCGTCTGTCGTCATATCTTTTAAGTGGACTAACGGTGTTCTTCCTTGGTATCGATCAATCCATGCTGTAGGAATTTCTCCAGCTTTCGTTAACCAATATACATCAAGCTCTGTTTGGACATGGCTTGGGTTTGTATCATCAAAAATAGCCTCAAGCGCCATTCTCCCATCGTTCAGTCGTTCAAGTTCAAAATCATGATTATGATAACAAAGAGTAATTCCTTCACGCTGACAAGCTTCATACAACTTCAACGAATTGCTAATATTCATTGCACCTGACTCTTGACGTTTTCTAATACCGATTTCGCTCTCCTGTGTAGTAAAATGACGAATGATAAACATCAGAGTCATACTGATAAAAGCTATGAAATACATGGTTCAACAACCAAACAAGCCTATGCATTACCGTTAATTTGTCTAAACACAATTGTTCCCTCACTTTAAATGATATGTAAATTGGTAAATATCATGCTCAGATTAAAGCATGACAGATATCCCTTTTGAATATTTCTTGTGTATTAATATTATTCACAATCGTGCAGAAAAATATTTTTAATGAAAGAAAATAGTTGAGTGTTTTTATTTTAATTATTCAATTATGAAGGGTTTTGTCCTACCAATGTTGGACTAAACATGACTTTTTATGAAACAGACAATTATCGTAAGCGACATTAAAAGGTCTTTCGAGAAGAAGTGCTCGTAAGACCTTTTATACTTTTATATTGACCAACACAAAGTGATAATGATTACAATCTATAAAAGCGTGGAACGAAAATAAGCAGGGTAAAGAGTCATTGACCACCAAATGACAGCCATTACAGAAACTGCACATCACTGAATCTTTAGTTTAAGCATGGTCTCCCCCTCAGTCCATATCTATTTTTACCAATTTACACTTATATTTTACCTAAGCCTACTTTCGACTTGGTCACTTAAAAAAGTTTCTACTTCTGCAATCGTTGGTATTGAACTCTGTGCTCCTTGTCTAGTAACCGTAAGCGCTGCTGCCGCACTTGCAAAACGTAGACAATGGTCTGTGGACAGATAACTATTTCCTCTTGCAGCAATAAACGTTCCGATAAAGGTATCTCCAGCTGCAGTAGTATCAACTACTTTTACCGAAAAAGCTGGTTGGAAAATTTCATCTTGGTCTTGATTGAGGTATAAAGCGCCGTTTTCTCCTAATGTGATGATGACTTCCTTCACACCACGATTAATTAACGACTGGATAGCTTTTAAAGCTTCAGCATGGTCACTTATCTTCATTCCTGTGATATATTGTGCTTCTGTTTCATTTAATATTAGGGTATCAATCAAGGAAAAAGCGTTCTCAGGAATTTTTAAAGCAGGTGCAGGATTAAAGACCACTTGGATTCCTTTACAGGAGGCCTGCTCAATCACAAACTTTGTAACAGTCCAGGGAATTTCATTTTGAAGCAACACCGTATCCCCTTCTCCCCATGAGCTATTCCGTATTACTAATTCTACATTTTCCTTTGATAGATTAGCATTAGCTCCTTCAGATATCACTATATGATTTTCTCCCCGTTCATTAACCGTAATAAAAGCCATTCCTGATGTCCCTTCTATTACATCTATATTGTTCGTGTTTACTCCTAAATGGTCAAAATGAGAAAGTAATTGCTTCCCTATTGGGTCTTGGCCTACTGCACCTACCATATATACCTCGCAACCACTTAAATGAATAGCCATTGCCTGATTAGCTCCCTTACCACCAGGGCAGTAAGTCAAATCTAATGACTTTATCGTTTCACCAGGTAATGGATACCTGCGTACTTTCTTAACAATATCCATATTAATACTTCCGACAACTAATAATTTCCCCAAAAATAAACAACTCTCTTTCCTAATAAGTATATTTAAAACTTTTCTTTAAAAAGGAATCTGGCGTTTACACCAGATTCCAAGAACAAGATTTTTTGAGCTTCGTTTAGAAAACATTACTTATGATTAAAAGTTATAGCTTTACAATCTAAATTTTATAAAGCTTAGTAGCTGATTTACATTTTTAGCACGATAAACTTGGTCTTGAACCTTCACAATTTTATGGTAGGAGCAAGTGCTACACTCTGCTAAACACAAGTGTTCTTCCCATTTTAATAGTGAGTTATTTTGAACCCATTGTTTTAATATACATTTCTCTTTGTTTGTTAGATTAGTACTACAAATGGAGAGAATTCGCTTTCCATCATCTTCCATGTACTATATGACATTTTCCTCAACTAACATCTTATCTGCAAAATTCTTGATCTTTGTAAGTCGAGATTGATAGGCACGATATAACCCATCTGAATGTTCTCGAATTGTTCTTTGAGAATTTGTCACTTTATTAAGGCTTGTAGCATAGTCTGTTTGTTTGATCCATTCTTCAGGAATAGAAGAAGCACCTGTAAGAGAGCCTGAAATACCAGATGCTACAGCAGTGATACAATCCACATCTCTTCCCATGTTGACAGCAGATACCATTGCATCTTTTAGGTTGCCATCAACCATTTTAAAGATACAAATACCTTTTGTAACAACTTCATTTGCCCATGCATACGCATAGTCCATTCCCTCACCCGTATAAACACTATCAAACGTTTCTCTTAACTCTCTAAAATCTTTACAATGAGCTGTATGTTTCAACTCTCTGTCGATTTCTTTTACGACACGGTCTTGATCACATAAATCATAGATATCTCCAATAACACGATCAACTGTTGCCCCAGGCTTAGTGGCTGATGCAATAGCAACTGCCGTAACAGAAGCCCATTTTAACCCTCTACTATTACTAGATTGATAGAGTTGCCCAACTTCAAATACATCATCCAAAGCTCCAATTGGATCACCTGCATTTATTAATCCAATAGGATGGCAAGCACGTGCAAAACTATTTAACCCTGAATAATCACAGTATTTCCCTAAATCTACAGCAGGTATATCGCTTTTAGCCATTGACAGTAATGTTGCTTCGAATGGCTCTGAGATCATCCCAATTGATTCTGGTTTAATATCTCTAATCCAAATCTTTTTAACGTCCTCAGCATTTACACGATCTTCTTTTTCAATCATTGCTGTAATCATAAGTTTTTGTCTTTCCACACCGTCTTCCGTTGTACCTGGCTCTCTCACCCAACCATTGTTATAGTGCTCGTATGATTGTAAATTTTGCAAAGTACCATAGGCTTCTTCTATTTTTTGATAGCTCCATCCTTCGACAGCCGCCCCCATGGCAGAACCAATATGAACTCCTGAAATACACCCAAAAAACTTATCTCTTAAACTAACATTACCCATAATAATAAACACCATCCTATTATTTTTATTTTTATTTTTTATATAAGTAAAAGGAATTACCCTTTAACTCCACCAAATGAAATACCTTTAATAAAAGCTTTTTGTACAAAGAAATAGATAGCAATAATTGGTAATGAAATTAAGACGGACGCTGCCATCATTGGTCCCCATGCTGTATCTTGTGCTGACCTGAATTGCTGAAGTCCTAACTGCAATGTATACATGGATTCATCATTAAGATAAATTAATGGTTGTAAAAAGTCGTTCCATGAAAACATAAATTGAA
The DNA here is from genome assembly GCF_036663595.1 of Halalkalibacter lacteus. Lineage (NCBI taxonomy): Bacteria > Bacillati > Bacillota > Bacilli > Caryophanales > Bacillaceae > Halalkalibacter > Halalkalibacter lacteus. Next base: position 8,478 of record NZ_JAWRVL010000008.1, on the reverse strand, counting down.
ATAAACCTATCGTTAAAATGGCTGGTTGGCACAATGGAAGCATAATCTTTAGATAAATCATAAATTCAGAACAACCATCTATTCTTGCTGCATCTTCCAAGCTTTTTGGTAACTGCTTAAGAAACTGACGCATAAGAAAGATGAAGAATGGAACACCAAAAAATGTTGGGATTATCATTGGCAAGAAAGTATTTACTAGATTGAATTTTGAAAACATAACAAACAAGGGAACCATCGTTACCGGGAATGGGATCATCATTACTGCCAAAGTGACGATAAATAATGTATCTCGACCTTTCCATTTCAATCGAGCAAATGCATATCCAGCTAAAGGACAAGAAATCATTACCCCAATAGTTGAAAGACAAGAAATGATTAGTGAGTTTTGAAAAAATGTAAAAAATTTAATGTCCGTTACTGCCTTTATATAATGTTCAAAATATAAATAATCAGGTATCCATTGCGGCGGATAAGAAAACATTTGTGAATTAGGTTTTAATGAAGTAGAAATCATCCAAACAAAGGGCGCTGCAAATGTTACCCCTGCTATTATTAAAAATGAATAGATCCATATCTTTTTTACTGTTAATTGAGTTTTCACAATTACACCTCCAGCTCCTTAATCGCCTTGATAAAACACCCATTTTTTTGACGTTTTAAATAGAATTAGTGTAATGGCCATAATGACAATAAATAAAACCCATGCCATCGATGAAGCATATCCCATTTTCATATATAAAAATGCGTTATTGTAGAGATGCATGCTGTAAAAGAGTAAGGATTCAGCTGGACTACCTGTACCGTATGTTAAGGCGTAAGGCAGAGTAAATTCTTGTAATGCTTGAATAACTCCCATGATTAAGTTAAAGAAAATAACAGGTGTTAACAATGGTAAAGTGATATGCATCGCTTTCCAAAACCAGTTTGCACCATCCATTTCTGCTGCTTCATAATAATCTTGCGAAATATCCTGTAAGCCAGCTAAATAAATTAACATGGCATTCCCAATTACCCATAGCATCATCACGACAAGCGATGGCTTTGCCCAAGTGGGATCACTTAACCAACCTGGACCAGCTATCCCAATTAAATCCAACAAATAATTAACAAGTCCAATTTGAGAATTTAATAGCCATTGCCATAATATCGATAAAGCGATCACTGGTAATAAAGATGGTAAAAAGAATAGGGTTCTAAAAAACCCCTGCCCAATGATGGGAAGATTTAAAAGAATAGCTAAACTGACACCTACGATGATGCTCAAAGGCACAAACATTGCTGCGTAAATAAGCGTGTTAGATATACTTTTCCAAAATAGTCTGTCTTGAAATAAGATTACATAGTTATCTAGTCCAATAAATTTCGTTTCACTTATAACATTGTAATTCGTGAAACTAAAATACAACGAGCTAACCAATGGATAAGCATAAAATAATAACAACCCTATAATCCACGGTGTAGCAAATAAGATTCCCGCTCTAGCACGTTGATGTTCCATACTAAAATGGTGCACCTTCTTTTTGTTTAGTTTAAACTTAGGCTCTTCATCTTTTTTACGTTGCACAACAATATCATTTTGAATTGGTTCCGGATTTGACATAATGTCCCCCTTTTATTTAACAGAGAAGAATCCATCAATCCTTCTCTGTTAAAAAGGTAATTATTTTATTCAGCTTTTTTCGTTTCTATTTCCCTATTTATTTTTTTAGTAATTTCATCTAATACTTCTTGAGCACTACCGCGATTATTCATAACTAATTCAGGAGCCTTTGCCAATTCATCCCACATCATATTCCCAGCTAGAATTACAGGACGATGATGTCCGTTCGGCATCACTTCAAGGAATATTTCTTGTTTAGGATCGTCTCCATAAATTTTTTGATTGACATCAGCGATTGCCGAAAAATCTCCTGCAATTTTTTTCAAACTTTGTGCTTCCTCAGTTGTACACATGAATTTTATGAATTCCCAAGCTTCCTCTTGGTTCTTTACACCTTTAGGCATGATGAGAGCTCGCCCTCCTAAATAGGTTGTAAAACCATCCCCGGTCGGTGTCGGAATATAACTTATTCCATAATCTAAATCGGGAGCGTATTCATCAATCTGGCCTAACATCCAGTTCCCATTTACCATCATTGATAATTGTCCAGTTATAAATGGGTTCGTTGCATTCGTTCCAGCTGAACTTACGAAGCTGTTAAGTGTTTCAATTCCATATTCTGTTGCAAAATCTGTTTCCCACTCTAGCGCCTCTACTATCTTAGGCGCGTTAGCCGTTATTGTTCCGTTTTCATCAATAAATTCTCCACCAAAAGCCCAACCCCAACTATATAACCATCCTTCACCAAACCATGGAATAAATCCAATTTGTTCATACCTGTTTCCTTCTTTAATCGTTAGCTTTCTTGCAGCTTCTTCTAATTCTTCTATTGTTGTTGGAGGATTGTCTGGATCTAAGCCCGCTGCTCTAAAATGTTCTTTATTGTAAAATAAGGCTCGTGCGGTACCGTCATATGGTAAACCGAGTAAGGTATCCTCATATGTTGCTTCACCCCACGCCCAATCATAAAATAGATCTTGACTAATACCATCTCTTTCAGCAAACTCATTTAACGGGGTGACAGCATCCATATATTCTGCAATGCCATATCGACTAGTAAAGAAGACATCGGGAGGGTTTCCACCAGCAACAGCAGTTAATAATTTCGAACCAACTGCATCACCTCCATCAGGGGCTACATAAACCGCTTCCACTTCGATATGTGGATGTGTTTCATTAAATAATTCTACTGATTTTTTTAATGATTCCCCAGAAGGACCAGTTTCCCAATTATGCCAAAAAACAATTTTTGTTTTTTCATCATTTGTGGACCCTTCAGACTCTGATGATGATTGATTAGCACAAGCTACTGAACTGACAACGATTAAAATTCCAATCATAATATTTAAAATCTTCTTTTTCTTAAAACTAAACATTTCATCCCCTCCAATTAATAGCTTTCAGAAATAATGATTAGTCCCAAAACTTAATATCATAAGTCTTATTACGAAATTCCCCCTTCCAAAGAAAGAAAATTACTAATAATCAGATAATTTATCTTGCAATTCTTTAGCTGAATCTTTTTCTAATAATTCCAACTTTCTTACCCTACGTCTACAATGTTCTTCCGTACTAAATTCTGCCTTGAGAAAGGCTTCAATTAAATCTTTAGCTAGCCAATCTCCTACAATTTTGGCCCCGATACACATCACGTTTACATCATCGTGTTCCACACATTGATAAGCTGAATGGATATCGTGACATACAGCTGCTCTTATTCTTGGAATCTTATTTGCTGCAATACTTGCTCCAACTCCAGTACCACAAACCATAATGCCTCGATTTGCTTGGCCATTCCTTACAGAATCACATACCATTCGTGCAATATCAGGGAAATCGACAGGATCAGGTGTATAACTTCCATGATCAATAACTTCAATTCCCTTAGATTTTAGAAATTTCATTACTGTCGCCTTTAACGGAAACCCCGCATGGTCACTCCCAATAGATACAATCAATTTTTCTCCCCCTCACTAAATTCTTCCTAATGATAACGCTTCCATAACCCTCCAAAAAATAAATAAGTATTAAATTTCGTTTACCAAATCCTTTTTATAAAATTTGGGATCGATACCATTAATTCTTTTTAAAAAAACTATAATTGTTAATATTACAGTAATTTAATATCCGGGATCGATACCGTTATGTTGTAACTAAATACTAATTCAATAGATTGTTAATGTCAATATCCTTTTTTATATTTTTTTAATTCTATATTTGTCTTTATCAATAGATGTATTATATAATGGGATCGATACCGAAACGTTTTTTCACTTGACAATCGAGAGGAAGGTATCTTTTCACTTTTTGAGGCGCAAAATTCAACTTAAAGGTAGGTGATTAAAATAAAAAAAGTAACTATATATGATGTTGCTAAACACGCTAACGTCACGAAATCAACTGTATCAAGAGTATTAAATGGATCTACTCAAGTTAGTGAAAAAACGAAAAGTAAAGTGTTAGAATCAATGAACTCATTAGGTTTTGTTCCTAACACAGCCGCAAGAACACTTAAATCTGGCAAAAATAACATTATCGGTCTAGTCGTTACTCAACAAGAGTTTAGTGAAGTTATATTAAACCCGTTTTATCCTCTACTGTTAAAAGCTATAACAGAGAGAGCACAAAGTTATGGGTACCACATTTTATTAATTAATCCAGCTGGAATTAATTATGATTCCTACATTGATGTAATAAAGAATAATACAGCAGATGGTTTTATTCTACTAGGTTCTACAGCCAATGATACTTTGAGTGAAAAATTAGACAAGGATAACATCCCTTATGTCTTTAATATGAAATACTCTAACGAACATGATGATAATTACGTGAGCTTTGATCATGTAAATAGTGGATATATAGCTACTAAGTATTTATTAGATTTAGGGCATAAAAATATAAAAATAATTGTGGGAGATATAAAAGGGAAATTACTCTCGCATAACATAGAAAGAATAAAAGGATTTGAGCAAGCTTTAAAGGAATATGGACTTCCTATTAATGAAAATAATCTTCTAAAAACTCCGGGATTTATGGAAGACAGCTACAACTTTATAAAAAATCTGTACAAAGAAGAACATCCTTCATCCCTATTGCTTTCTAATGAAGTAACCGCTATAACTGCATTAAACTGTCTATTAGATGAAGGATATACGATCCCAGATGATATATCTTTAATTTCTTTTGGACATATTGATATATTTAAAAATATACGACCAAAACTTACCACCGTTCATGAAGACTTTGAATGGCAAGGCAGGACTTTAGTTGACATGCTTTTAAAGCGAATTAACGAAAATAAAACTATTCCTAAAGCTATAACAAAACAAGCTGAGTTAATAATAGGGAAAAGTACCGGTAAACAAAAATAGCTAAAATATATAAGCTAACAGCAAATAACACGCAACCATTGTCTGTTCATGGTTGCGTGTTATTCTTTTACCTCCCGACTTCCTTACACCCTAGTTAAAGTATAACTTCATTCTTTAAATGGATTGCTATTGACCCGCAAAATGGATTCCATTGCTACATTAGCGACCAAACTCTAAACGGCGAACTCTTCTTGTTAACTCCTCAACTTGTGTTTCTAAACGCGCGACACGTTGTGCTATACCTGTTGGTATGGGTGTTGGTGTTGGTGTTGGCGGTAAAGGTGTTGGGGGAAAACGAGGAATCCTAAGCACTTGACCTATATAAACTATGTTTGGGTTTGTAATGGCATTAATAAACATGAGTTCTTGAAGCGTTACACCATAACGATTGGCAATAGCCCATAGCGTCTCTCCGGGTTGAACAGTATGCATCACTTATTTCCTCCTCAAAATAAAAGTGTGATTACTCAATTAGTCTATGTATATAGTTTTACAGATGTTCTTGTATAAATTCAGTATAGAGGTGAGCAAGCATACATTTAATTAGAGTATTTCGAATCTTCGTTGTGATTTATATAATTCGACTACAGACAAAGCAATTTATATTTAAGAAGACTTTTTTCTATGATACTGATTTAAAACAAAAAACGTGGCTGTCGATCAATCAGAAAAAACTCTGATGGACAGAACCACGTTTTTTTCAAGCGACTCAACAATCGCCAACTTTCTTTTTCCATAGTACTTTTGCTTTTTCTTTTGTAGGTAATGAAGTTCTAAACTTTCTCTTTAACACATCTAGATTTGAACTAAAATAGACTTTCTTTTTAAATGGACATTTGCTTTTATTATTTGTAGCGTCAAAATATAAATTCATCCTAAAGAGAATATCCCCATCCTTCACAATAACAGCCCGATACGTTCCTATAAATTCCCCATCACAATTATATCCTTTAATTTTTCCTACCCACATGTCCATCAGATCATCTCCTATTTAAAGAAAATACCGATCACGTTTTCCCTGCACGCAAGCTTCTATTTTATTTCCTTCTAACAATCTACTTAGGTCCTTTAAGAATTCCTCCTCATCAGAACCATTGACTTTTAATGAATACTACTGGCGCGTTACCTCAACAACCTTCTCTGGAATTTTAGCCGTTGCTCTGCATTACCTTTGATAATAATGTCTACACCACTATCAATATTTTCTTCAACATTTTCACCCTTGATCACTTTCATTGCCGCTTCAACACTTAAATAACCCATATCATAAGGGTTTTGCGCTACTGTACCAGGTAATAATCCCTCTTCTATCAATTCAATCATTTCATTAATCCCATCTGCTCCGATAACCGGTATTTGAAGTCCCTGCTCCTTAATGACATCCAAAGCACTAAGTGCCATGAGATCCGTTGGTGCAAATACTCCTTTTATATTAGGGTGATCCCGCAGAATCGTTTCCATTGCTTCTCTACCTGTCTCATACTCATCATCTTCTACTGCCATTTTGATCCCTGCAGCTTCTAGACTTACTTTAGCTCCATTTATCCGCTTACTAAAAACTGGATGGCTTTCATCTGCGCCAATCAGAGCCACTTCATTACCAGGCTGAAGTTGCGAAGCTAATAACGCCCCACCTAATCTGCCTAAATGGAAGTTATTAGTCCCAACATAAGACACTTTATTTTCCCAAGAGTCATCTGTATCTACTAGTAATACAGGAATATTTTTTTTAACAAACTCCTCTAATATTGGGATAACAGATGCTTCAGGAGAAACAATTAATGAATATGGTTTTTCTATAAGAATATCTTTTAACAGTTGATCTTGTATATCATCTTCATGTTCATAACCAGGGGCAACAACCTTGCCGTCCACATTAAAATCTTGAAAAGCTTGATCTGCTCCTGCTTTAACAAGTTGCCAATACTCTGTATCTAAATCTTTTAAAACAACAACTATTTTAGGGTTTTCTTTCGCAAATGAATTAGAAATAAAAACTAGTAAGCTAGTAGTAAAAACAATAATAACTAGAAGAAATATTGACCTTTTTTTCAACTTCATTCCCCCGCATGCGATACTTTGTATATTGGGCTAAAAAAAGTTACAAATAACTTACAACACTATTTACTATAGTTTACCGGAAAAGCACCTAAAGTGCAAACGCTTGCACCAAGTGATGAAATAAGGTTTTTATCATATTATTGTAATCTATATACTCGTTTTAAAGGACATCCCCTGTTCCATCTTTAAAGGATTTTAAATTTTCACAATAAAAATACCCTTTAAATTGGAAGTACAGGTGATTCCCTGTCCAAACCAAAAGTAAAGGATATCTATTATAGAGCTGTTTAGTATTTCGCCTTTTCACTTATATTCGGACTGATTTCCCTGACAGTTTCCATTGTTTTCTCCATCCGACTTGAGCAAAAACTAGTAATCCAAGTGCTATCAATGCTACTAGAGAGAATGTTATAAAGCCAGCTGCTCCAACAACACCTGTCACCATACCAATTTCTTTTTGGAAACGTTGAGGTACTAATTGGAATATTGCCCCATTCCCCATTCCCAAACAACCCATTCCTAGAAATAAGGCAACAGTTACGAAAGCTAATGGCGGAAGTAAACTAACAGCAAACATACATATCGCTACTCCGATAAGTAAAAATTGTAATAATCGTACCCCGCCAATTTTGTCGGCAATCATACCACCAACTGACCGTAAGAAACTTCCTGCTGCTACTACTAACGTTACAAAATCACCTGCTCTTACCCCAGATACACCATATTGAGTTGAGAAGAAGTAGCTTAAAAAGCTTGCTAAGCCGACAAACCCTCCGAACGTTACACTGTAAAGGATACAAAAATACCATGTGTCCTTTTCTTTAAAAATTGAAAAGTATTCTTTAATCGGCTTAGGCGCTGGTTGATTGGGAGGCTCTTTTGCCAAAAAGATATAGGAAAATAAAACAAGTGCTAACGGGATAATGGCTACTCCAAAAACTCCGTTCCAACCAACAAGCTCTGCAATCCTTGGACCAAAAAGCGTTGCAAGTAATGTCCCACTATTACCGGCCCCAGCAATACCCCATTGCTAATCCTTGTAAGTGTGGAGGATACCAGCGACTTGCCATAGGAAGTGCCGTGTCCGAGGCCACTGAAAAAGGTTGCTTTTTAACTTTTCAGTGGCATTTAAGTTTAAGCAATAAGCGTAGCCGTTGCCTTGTTTTAAAGCCCGCTATGAGTGGGTTAAAATGTACCCTGTAGAGTAGACACTTGAAAAAGACTGCTCTATAGGGTCTTTTTGTGTACAATTAAATAAAAAAGGTGGATCAGTTTATGAGTAAAAAGAATTTTTCTGAGAAAGAAATGGAACTATTGTCTTTTAATCCGTATGTGAAGACAGTTAGCTCTATAGGAATCACTTATACTTAGGAATTTAAACATATTTTTATAGAACAAAATAAGAAAGGAAAACTACCAAGACAAATCTTTGAAGAACATGGACTT